>CALKXO010000164.1 GCA_938003615.1 uncultured Pirellulaceae bacterium
TGAAGAGCTCTTCGTGCAAAGGACCTGTGACTTCCACATGAAACGGGCCATGGGTCCAGTCGATTACCCCCCAGCGTTTCATCATCGCCAGCGTCGTCTCTAAACGGCGATCGTGCTTTTGTTTGAAATGCAGTTTCTCCCGCAACCACTCCATGCCAAACGCGTTAATCTTCTCGGTTTCGTTCTCCAAATAGTAGAAGACGCGCTTGTAGAAACTGGCGTCTGGGTTACTCCACTGCAAAAATTCCATCTGCGTCGCCAGATCACGTTCGTCGTACATCAATAAGCACTCCGACGGCAGGCCATCTCTACCGGCGCGACCGATCTCTTGATAATAAGACTCCATCGATCCCGGCAAATCGGCGTGCAACACGTAACGAATATCTTCTTTGTCGATTCCCATTCCAAAGGCATTAGTCGCCAATACTAAATGCCCCTCCTGCTGCATAAAGGAATCTTGTATCTGACGGCGCTGCCGCGCGTCGAGGTCACCATGATAGACCAAGTGCGGAACCTTCCGCTCCCACAGGTAGTCGCTGAACTCCATCAGCTTGCGGATCAACGTGAAGTAAACGATCCCACTGCCGGTGACACGTGTGCGCTGATCGACAATCAGCTCCAGTTTTTCATCATCATCCCAAACTTCTTTCACGCTCAATGTAAGGTTCGGCCGATCGATGCCCTCGTGAAAGATCGGCATCTCTTGTTCGGTCAGGCTCAATTGAGCCACGATGTCTTTCTGGACTTCGGGCGTCGCCGTCGCGGTCAGCGCGATGGTGGTTGGCGAACCAAGCGACTGGCGAATTTCACCAACGCGCGTGTAGTCGGGCCTGAAATCATGGCCCCACTGGCTGATACAGTGGGCCTCGTCGATCGCCATCAATACCACTTCGCGCTTATCCAACACCTCGCAAAAATCGGATTTGCGAAACCGTTCGGGCGTCACGTACAAAATGTCAAAGTCACCCTTGCCAATTCCCGCGTAACGGCTCAAACGCTCCGACCGCTGCAACGACGAATTCACGAAGGTGGCCCACACGCCTTTGGCCAACAGCGCGTCAACTTGATCTTTCATCAAGGCAATCAATGGCGACATCACCAACGTCAGCGGCACCCGTTGCTCGGTCGGCGATTTTCTGGCAACACTGGCGGCCTGTGAGGAGATGATCGCGGGAATCTGATAACAGAGGCTCTTCCCCATCCCCGTCGGCATCAGCACCAACGAGTGCTTGCCGGCAATGGTGCGACCAATGATGTCTTCTTGGGGACCGCGAAAAGAATCGTGGCCGAAAAACCTTTTGAGAACTTCCGCAGGGGAAAACGAATTGGGTTCTGAGGCTGACATCGAGAATAGGTACGAAGAATATTGGCTTTCCTAACCGACGCATACCTTATTTCAACTCCCAGAATCTAACCAGTCCCTTTGACTGGGTTCGACTGGGCTCGACTGCTTAATTGACCCTTCATCATTTGCCGCAGTTCTCAGTTTAGATCCGGTGGCGATGCGGTTAGACTGGACTTCTACTGACCATACAACTTTTCTTGAGGCATCTTCGGATGGATCGCTGTCGACGACTCGTTTACTTCATCTGTGGTGCACTGCTAATCACAGTCAACCATCAATGTTGCCAACTATTGGTCGCAGCATGGCAAGGGGTCAGAATCTCTACAACTCAATAGCGTTTCAGATCCTACTGCCACTAGCCTCGTCGATGTGAATGACGACCAGTATCACGTCTACGGCGTCGTGGGGTCCAACATGAAAATGAAGTGCTACGTCGACGGGAAGCTGTACTATACGTTTACCGAAAACGTTCCTTCTGATCCTGTCGATATGATGATTGATTACGTCAGAGTCTATAAATAGGACTGATCGATCAAGTCGACGCTTCAGGTCAAGCCGACACTTCCGAAACTACATTACGTGGAAGAAGACGCTTATGGTTCGCGAATTCTCATTACAAAACCACCGCCTGGAGCCAACCGAACCGGCATTTTCTGTCCGCCACTGACGGTTGCTTTTATAACTTTGCAAGGGATCGTCGTCGTGTATTGATGAAGATCGGCCTTGGCGTTTAATCCCACAAGACTGACGGGGTCTGCCTCAATGTCGTCTTGAATCGTTTCTGCTTCGTAAGCACCTGAGGAGAGGAATGACAAGTCCAGCGCGTAGTCTTGAACTTCTTGCCGCCCGTTGAGGATTGCGACGAACCACTCGTTGCCGCGCCGCCGCGCCATCACGGCCAGCTTACCGATCGCGCTTCCCGGGAGAACACGCGTTTCGTCCCAGATGGAAGGAATCGACTGCAGGACCGGAAACGCTTCTTTCAAGCCCGGCATGTCCATCATCGTGTCCGGGTGTTCGGCGTAAGTTTGCAGGGCTGATGTATACGTGACCAGCGTTGCAACCTGATGTGCCCAAGTCGTGGGGCCCGGATTGGAGAACAAGACCGGTGTGTAATCCGCGTGCCCAACAACAAACCGGGTAAAAGGTAAAGCCGCGTTGTGTGATGCGGGCAGCGGTCCTTCCTCCATTTTGTTGACCTCGATACCGCGGATTCCTTCGCGCGTCATCTCATTGGGATAGGTACGTTCTTCCCCGGTTGATGCGTGGCATCCATGAAAATTAATCATCAGCCGCTGCGCGGCCGCGTTGCGCAGTACGGCAATTTCAAAATCGACCAGCGCTTTGGTTTCGCCATTCATAAAATCGATCTTCAACCCTACCGCACCGATAGCGGCGACTCTTTCGAAGTAATCGCGCATCTGTTGGTATTCATTGCTCGGATCAAGGATATCTTTGGAGTGTACCCACAACCAAACTCCAATCTGCTTCGAGCGCGCATACTCACACAACTGCTTGACTGTCTCCCAAGGGTCTTTCCAATCTTTCCAACCATCGTCAATGGTTGAATACTCAAATTTCATCTTGGCGGCGAGATCAATGAATGTGCGTTGAGTGTCGGGAGTACCAAGACTGAGTGTTTCCCAACTCCACGCGGTACGACCAGGTTTGATGTAAGAGGTGTCTGCAAAGAGCTCACTATCCGGAGCCGGATTGAGATTCTTGATCAGATCCGTATTGACTAACTCGTCCAAGTCGTCGGCCAGCATGGTAACGCGCCACGGTGTGGTGATGGCTCCCTCAACATCAAACCCCGCTTGTCCCTCGGTGAAATTGGCGACCAACCTTCGGTCGCCAGTCGCTTTCAAACGCATGCCGCTGTAGTTATAGGTTGCGGCCTTGGTGATTGCTGCGTATCCCTTTCCGTCGGGCAATACAAATACAATCGGAGTTCCCTGAATCGGACCGGGAGGAGACACCGTGTCTAGCTTACTAACGTCAGTCTCGAGCCACTCACCGGCATACGACTTCAGCTTCCATTTCTTGGCCAGTCGTTCAAAAAACCACGCGCGCGAATTGGCAACGACTTTCCAACTGGAGCTTTCGCCGTCGACATGCTGGATTCCATCCCCCGGAACAATATAGCGAAACGCAACGCCATCATCGAAGGCGCGGCATTGGAGCTTCCACTGTTTTCCGCTTGGGGTGTGCTGGATCGGCAACGTGGCCTGAACATGATGGTCGCGTCCACGAGTATGGACTCCGCGTGTCGCGTAAGTTTGATTCCGCGTCACCAGCGTGGCGTCTCCTATCGTCACCTTTTCACCAAGCTCGACACCCTGCACGGTGATCCCCAGTCTCGACGGCTCAATGACAAGGCGCTCCTTCCAGATAATCTGGTAGCTTAACTCACCTTTGGGGCCGGTGAAAATTTCAACAGCGACTTTCCCATCAGGACTTTGCAACGTTTCCGCGGCGCAAGCCGCATCGCACATTTGGCTGTACAACAACGCTGCCAAAAACATCATCAATTGCTTCATTATGATTTCTAACTACTGAGAAAGTGCTTCTATCGATAGGAGACGCCGATGCCATTTAGTCAGTTTACTCAATGATCGCAGTCTAGCGAATACGTGACAGGCAATCACCAACACAAATTTGACAACAGCCATCCCAAGCGTCATTCTGGCAGTGATTGTCAGAGGTCAATTTTGGGTAAGGTACTGATGCCACTTTTGGAATTCGTCGACTTGGTCAACGGGAACGGCACTTTAATCGTGGGAGGCGTCATAGCATTGTTGGCGCTGGCTTGGTTTCTAGTACTGCCGCTATTGATTGTCTCCACGATTAAATTTTCGACAAAACCAAAGTTTGAGGCGGTGACGAAAGACACACCGATGCCGCTTTCTGCAAAGGAATTCTTTCGGGACACAGGAGAGTAATGGGCACGAGGTGGCGATGTGAAAAAGTTCATCATCAATGACATGGTCAAAGAGCTTAGTCGCTCCAAGAGAGTGAAATTATCTTCCGATGGACAGCATTACGTTCCCACAACATTCGGGGGCTATATGATCTGCTGGACGTAAATGCCGCCTTTTTCTATCTTCGCAAGTGGGCGCCGCGATAGACTGGCCAGAAATAGGATCGTGGGCTGAGAGAAGCGCTGGGTAGGGCAGCACGATTTACAAATTCTGCTATAATGGTTTCCTTCCGTTTCCAGCAACCGACCTCCGACCCCTTCGAAAAATCTCCATGGATCTTATTGAATCTTTGCAGTGGCGATATGCGACCAAAAAATTCAACCCGGAAAAATCCGTCAGCCCAGAGGACCTGCAAACCATTCTCGAGGCGGGCAATCTGGCCGCGACTTCGTATGGGCTTCAACCGTTTCAATTCGTCGTCGTTTCCGACCCAGATCTGCGGCAGCAACTGGTTCCGTTTTCGTACAACCAACCACAAGTTGGCCAAGCGTCACACGTAATCGTGATTGCCGTTCGAACCGATGTTGATGCCGACTTTATCCGAGCCAGTGCGAAGTTAACCGAAAAAAAACGGGGACTCGAAGAAGGTCAACTGGATGGCTATGCCAAACAAATGATCGGCGCGATCATGTCCATGAATGACGAGCAAAGAATCGTCTGGGCTCAGAAACAGTCTTACATTGTGCTGGCGAATCTCATGGTTGCTTGCGCTACGCTGAAGATAGATAGCTGCCCAATGGAGGGGTTTATTCCTGCTGACTACAACCGTCTGCTGGAACTTGACTCAAAGAACTTACACGCGTCAGTCGTGCTGCCGGTAGGCTATCGAGCCGAGGATGACGAACAGCAATCGTTCGCAAAAGTGCGCAAAACTCTTGAGGAAATGACGCTCAACTGCTAGCGGTGGGAAAGAAGAACAATTTTCTGAGCCTGCAGGCAGTTACTAGCGGCTTTGAAAGATCTGGGGGTGACTGAGTTCCGCCCTAACGTCGGGTGACAAAAACTCAAGTTGATCGCCGAGCGGGTGAACGATACGCTGCGGGACAAGATCGGCAAGTTCGTCTCATCTTTTCTCTGACAGCACGGTTCTCACGTGCTCTTCAAAACGAACTACTTGTTAACTCCCAACGTCGACTCGTTGGGGGAGTTTCGGATTGACTCTTCAAGAATCCCTGCCCCGTTTTTACGCAACTGCAGCGCATTGCACCGGGAGATCAAAACGGCCGGATTCCTTGGTAGTCGAGTATTCACGATTGACGATCCAGCGCTCTGCGATCGGTTGATTCTCTGTTATCGCAAACGTATTGACACAATGTTGCTTACGGTGCAATTGTTTAGCCATGTGCGTCGTTTCATCGGTCGTCCCGAGTCCTTCCATGAGACGACCCTGATCTCCATCGATGGTACAGGAAACTTTTTCGCCTCCACCAACAGTCCCCACGTAGTACTGAACTCAAAAGAAGCAACGTTCCATCAGTTGGCTGTCGGGAAAATGGCACGCCCAGCACGTTAGCGCACTTGGTCCAGTTCTACCGTGCAAGTGTTGATCAGCGCAACCTCGTAAAAATTAAAAGCCACCGAGAAGCAGAGGTGATGCTTGAACAATTTCACCAGCTCACAAAAGACGAGCTATTGGAGAACGGAATGTTTGAAGGTAAATCACCACCCAAATCGCCACCGCCGGTGACACCAGTCAAGCAAACCGTCTTTGATGCGAGCTCTAGCAATCTTAGTGCGGTCCGCGCGGTCCCCTTTCTTCCGAACCACTCAGCCGCATGGCACTGTCCAGTAGCAGCGCACCGGCGACTGCCCCGAGAGTCAACTACTTCTGACATTTTCGACACGAATACATTGTCCGTGCTCCAAGCTCGAATTTTCGTATGCGCGTCCCGCATTTTTCGCAGTTCGACTTCTTATAAACCAAAAGACGCTCGTCGCGCTTCAATCGACTCAATGGTTTGATAATTTGGTCCGCCGGGACCGTAATAATTCGATTGTATTTGAGTCCGATTTTTAACAGACCTGATGTGAGTTGCCACAGTTCATCGAACTGGCTTCGCTCCAATTCACTCCCGGGCCGTTCGGGATCTATGCCCAACAAAAAAAGAATCTCGGCGCGATAGATGTTGCCAATCCCTGCAATGATAGACTGATCCAGCAGCACCGAGCCCAATGCCTTTTTAGTTTTTTCAATTTTCTGCCAAGCGACTTCTGGTTGGGCGTCCGGGCGCAGCGGATCTTGGCCGAGGCGATTCTTGAGAGTCTGTAGCTGAGCCTTATTGAGAATCTCACATCGAGTGGGACCGTTGAGATCAATGGCCTTGTCGTCACCGATCATTCGAACCCGTACCGCGCGGCTCGGGTGGTGGGCTCTTGTGCAGACGATACTTCCCGTACAGACCAAGATGAACATGCATGACGGTTGTTCGCGGACGCTTGGATTTCGGATTGGCCCACTGATAGAACAAGTGTTTTCCATGAGCATCAACATTGACCAAGGTCTTTTTGTTCAGCAGTCGAGCTTCTTTCTCAAAACGCCCTTGGGGTGAAGTCACTAGCAACGTCTGGCCAGAGAAGTTCTTTGCATGGTCTTTAGCGAGTCGGTGAACGGTGTGCCCTTCCGGCATAGTGAGTTTTCCAAAATCAGATTGCTGTTAAACTAGAGACGATTTCGAAATCGGCACATACTCACATTCTTCGTCGCGGTTCTGATTATCGCCACACCATGCTGGATTCGTAACTGCAATCTGACCGGCCTTTTTACACCTTTCGGATCAGCTGGCACTTGCGGATTAGACGCAGCTTGGTGCGACGAGTCACTGGAAGACCACGGCCACTGGCAGCCGCAAGTCTTCAACGAACTGCAGCGCAAGGTGGTTAACGACATGAAAGACTCAGGCGACGAATTGGTGCCGCGCGAGGTCGAAATGGCGCGGCGAAGTTCAAAACGGCGATAGTATGGTGCAAGAGTCACTGGAATCCAACCCCCGAGTTGATGTTCTGGCGTTCATTGAGTCACTGGGGATTCTTTAATCCTTCAGTCCCTCCGATTTTTCATTGGCTCAACGTACCCATGGTAGTCTCCGGTTTCGCTGGATGCCTGTTGCTAACGGGTCGGCTGAAAGGGCTATTTGCCGTAGTGCTGTTGGTGGATCTATCAATCGCGATGTTGACGTGGGAGCATCTAGGACGGTACGCGATTCCGATTCGCCCACTGATTCACCTGGGATTGGCGCTTGCCATCTGTCGATTTTGGTACGAAGTTTTAGAACGCACTCCGTTATCCCGGTGGATCATGCCACAACGGACCGAGGCTCAATAGTGCTGCAACTGCAGTCGCCAAAATAACTACCGCCAATACAATGGCGACTGTCTGAAGTCGGCGCGAATAAAAATGCCTTGTCATCATGTCCAGCCGAAGATAGGCCCACACAACGGCCAACCATCCTAAGGCAGCCGTACCTAAAACTCCCGACCAAGTTAGACGCCCAGTGCGAAAATTTCTTTGATAGCGTTGATCTACCATCTCCCGAAACGCGTCGGAAAAATGCAACTTCGCAAAACCAAAGTACTTTTCACGCTCTGCAAACGAAGGATCAAGATCCTTGCTGCCTAGAATTATCTCATCTTGAACCAGATGCGCCTCCACATAAGCCTCGGGAAGGCTAACAAGCTCACTGGCCCCCGCATGCACCAGCACATCGATTTCTTCTCGAACTTTTTTGCGTACCAAGTCCACCAACGCCAGCGCGGCATGACTTCTCAATAAGAATCCCTCGGTTCGCAACACGACGATATCCTCGCCATCCTCTCGCCACTGGTCCTTTTCAATCCATGTTGGCAGAGCGGTATTGGTCGCTTCATCCTGAGCGTTTAAGCGCTGTGAGCTGCCGAGCAAAATCGACAATCCGAGGACCAATCCGAGTGCGGCAGGCAAAATGAATTTGTCGAAGCGGGGAAGGTTCATGCTTGCGAATCAAAGCCTTGATGGATTGAGGTACGGCTGGCAGAAAAATCGACCAGTGGATTTATTCGGATGAGTAAATATTTTTTCTGTCTTGAAAACCAATGCGCGGTGCCGCTAGCTGGACTGAGATGGAAACCACGATCGCCAACACACAATATTTGGTAACCGATTGGCCCAAAATGAAGCTAAAGATCAAAGCCCACACAAAACACAGGCAAACCACTTTCAGACTCAGTCGTGTCTTTCTGGCAGGATCCACTTGGTGCCACCAACGTAGCACGCCAAACAATCCAGTCAACGTAAGCAACCAAGCCGCCACCGCAGGTACATTTTCGAATTGTGCAAACGAAAAACACGACGTCCACGATGGCGTCGCGCTGGCGAAGAGATCGGCGCTAAGCCCTACTCGGAAAAAATCAGCCAACGTCCAACCGGCGATGCCAATCACCAAACCAGCGACTAACATCATACCCCGTCGCGCCTGCCCTGTATTAGGCCCGTACTCCCACAGCTTCCCCAACAACAGCAATGTCGTGCAGGAGAAAATACTGACTGTCGTCAGCCAAGCAAACCACGCCCACACCCAATCGCTTCCCGCTACCTTTTGGACGCGTGGGCAGACGGCCATCGCTAGTAGATTCAATGCAATGCACGAAAGCGCAGCCACCAACAATGATCCAAGAAACTCTGTCGTACGCTCACGCAACGATCGCTCCATCAGCCAGCGGCGGGTCAGCGCAAGCTGTTGAGCGTTGACCCCAAAAACAGTCGCCAAATATCGTCCACGCTTGTCCGGCGCCGAATGACCTTCCTCCACCAAGCGCTCTTTGCCTCGATGAGTCGCTTTGAGATCGACCGAATGCTCCATTGTGACCTGCAGTGGAACAATTTTATGGCGTACCATAAACCAAGCCAGAAAGCTAATACCCGTGAGCGCTCCAATGGTCGTAAGCGCCGTCACGTTTGACAACGTAATCGCACTGGCAACAACCAACATCAACAATTTGGCCGCCGTCGCAGCCACGCTGTCTATCCACCACCAGCGAAACTGATTCCATCGCCCCTCACGCGCGCTAGTGATCGGCGGGACATCTAGCTGCCGATCACCCTGTGCGGCAGATAAGTGCGACGTTGAGGCAACCGCATCTTGGTCAGTCGACGACGAAACCCCGCCGGCGGGTGAATTGTCCGCCGCAAGACTGTCGGGATGACCGGTCGTAATCTTGGTCAGTTCACGACGCTGAGAGGTGTTCGGAGTCTTCGTTGAATCGTTTATGGTACTGAAAACTATGTCGGGCCGCACGATCTTCATGTTGTCACCGCTGACAAATAGAGGCTCGATGACCGCTCCAGCACTTCGGTTTTCTGATCCCTGCGAAACGAAATCCTCGCCAAGTCCATGACCATCGTTAGCGACGAAATGTTGGCCTGCCTTCACATCGCGCCACGGCAACTCCTCCAACATCTCGGATACCGACCGAAAACGAACGTGCGGATCCTTATCAAGCGCGCGTTGGATCACGCGGTGAAACGCCGGAGGAACTTTTTCCAGACGAACCTCCGCCGTCAGATGTTTCATGATAATTTCTTGCGAGCTTTCACCATCGAACGGAACGTCACCCGTCAGCATCTCGTAAAAAATTATCCCCAGTGCGTAGATGTCGATTTCCTTCCCGTAGACACCATTGCCGATCTCGGGAGCCATATAGTGAAAGGTGCCCACCGATTCGGTATGCCCTGATCGGCGACTGCAAGAGATAAACTTCGATAGACCATAGTCACCGATTTTTACCACGTGTTCATCATCGTCGCGAAAAATATTGGCCGGCTTTAGGTCACGATGAACGATGCCGTGCTTATGCAAATGGGCCACACCGGCGGCGGTGGCGCTGAACCACTTTTTGATCTCCAGTTCCGGCATCCCGCGCGGATGCGCTTCCACAACATCCTGCAGTGACTTCCCCGGAACATACTCCATCACCACCCAGTTCTCACCCGATGCGGTCGAGCGAATATCCCACAGTGAAATTAGGTTGATATGTTTCAGATTCAAACAGTGACGGACGCCGCGCAACTCAATATCCATGTTGCGCTGAATTTTCTTCAGCGCAACTTCCTTGCCCGCGTCACTAATGGCAAAGTAGACCTCCCCAAATCCGCCGATACCGATCCCACGCTTGATCGTGTAGCCCACAAGAGGTTTGGCGCCACTGGGATAAGAAAACTTCATTCAATACAATCTGACTGTTCGGGGAAGTGAACCACAATTATATACTGCAAATTAATCTCCAGCTTGACCATTTCCGCCGACCAAAGCGATCGCCAAGAGGATTCGCTACAACGGTCGCCATGAAGAGCGACATCGGTTACCCGATACCAAATGCTTGACGGCCTGCCGTTTTTGGCCGCGTTGCACTCCATCAATCCTACGTTCTATCAAATCATGTTCCATCAAATCGCTTCAATGCTGAACGAAAATTCCTGACTCTCGAGATGGCTGTTTCCTGAAAGCGCGATATCCGAAGCGTTCGTGACTCCGTCGATGAGGATCTGAGCCTTCGACTTACAGTACCATTTTCCCAATCGACGAAACAACACAACTTCCACCGTCCATTTTGGGCAAACAATATGATTACGGCATTCGGGGCCCATCACAATTGTATCGCCAGAGAGCAACACCGCATCGGACCACGGAAAAGTACGATGGCGCGACTCAAATTCTAGGACCGCGGTTCCGCTGAAAGGATGCGGCTTGCGATACTTCAGCGCCACAAGATCACCCATCCGAAACACTTGGCCCGAGTTCAACACAACAGGCTGTTCGATCAGACGATCGTCAACGTGGACCCTCCCCAATGGCTTCAGGACATGATTGCCATCAACGCTCTCAATCGTGGCGTGTTTTCTGTCGAGATCACCACGCAAAGGAATCGAAACATCCGTATCGGCAATCGCTTGGCCGAGCTGATGTTGGGCTCCTCCGCAAACGAGGTATCCCCCAACGCCGTCAACCCACACCAAAAATTTCTCAAACGTCGCGTCGTCCATCACTTTGCTATCGCCTATCAGCGGTTCTTTTAGAAACTCTGCCGCAATTGTCGCACATGCGGGCAAACGCCCCAATGCCTGTCAGACGCAGTAAGATGTAGTTGAATGCAGCAGAATAGGTATTCGCAGGTTCAGCGAAAATCTTGCCCACCGAGTTCACAGAAAATTATCTTTTTATGGACTCGTTTTGACGCTGTAGAACATCGTTGCCAGCCCCAGCAACAAAATCACCCATTCGCCAGCGGCAAGTTTCCAAGTCATTGGTTCGATATCGCTGAACCAGAAAAGACTGACCGTTCGAAACAAAACCAGCGCCGCATGAATCAAGACACACACCAACACCCCTTCGCCCGCCATTGCCGGTCGCCAAGCGAAAACGATCAGAACTAACGCGAGTCCAAATTCCAATCCGCCATAGACGGTCATGTATTCTGATTTTCCGGAGCCGCCGTTGAGCGTGAAGCCGATCTTTTGAGATGTTTCTGCTGGTGCGAGCGTGCACCACATTGCCAATCCGAAATAGAGCAGCGAAACAATGGTCAGATACGTTTTCGCGATCATAGATTGGCGTTTCTTGCAAAGCGGATTGAAGGCCATACAATAACCGAATTACGACTCTTATTGTCACACCTTTTCCAATTCCCTCGATAGGATTGCAGTCATGACAACGCCCGACCTTGCCGATCCCCAAACTACTCTTAAACAGCATTTTGGTTTTGACGAATTTCGCGTTGGCCAGAAAGATGTCGTCGACCGCTTGCTTAACGGCAATTCCGTCCTCGCCGTGTTTCCTACTGGAGGCGGAAAATCTCTTTGTTACCAACTACCGGCGCTGATGCTTGACGGCCTGACTGTGGTCGTTTCGCCGTTGATCGCGTTGATGAAAGACCAGATTGATCAGTTGCAAGCCAAAGGCATCGCGGCGGTGCGTCTGGACTCTAGCCTGCCATGGGAGGAGTACCGCAAAGCGATGGATTTGATCCGTAGCGGCACCGCCAAAATGTTATACGTCGCACCAGAGCGTTTCTTCAATGAGCGTTTCCGCAGTTCAATCGACGGAATAAAGATCTCGCTGTTTGCGATCGACGAAGCACACTGTATTAGTCAGTGGGGGCACAACTTTCGTCCCGACTATCTGAAACTGGCGGCATTGTCACAGAAACTAAACGTCGAACGTGTCCTTGCCCTGACCGCGACCGCCACTCCTGCGGTTCAAGATGATGTTTGTGCGGCATTTGACATTACCAAAGAGAACTCGATTTGCACTGAGTTCTTTCGTCCCAATCTGCATATTCGTTCGCGCATCGTTGAACCTGCTCAACGGATGGAAATGCTGATCGACCGGCTGAAAAACAATCCCCCCGGCGCCACAATCATTTATGTATCACTGCAAAAAACGACTGAGGAAATCGCAACCGCCTGTCAACAAGCAGGGCTGGAAGCCAAGGCTTACCACGCCGGCATGGAATCTGAAGACCGGGCGCAGATTCAAGAGTGGTTCATGCATGGGGAAAACAAAATCGTCGTTGCTACGATCGCTTTCGGGATGGGCATCGACAAATCTGACATACGCTACGTCTACCACTTCAACCCACCCAAGTCACTGGAGAATTACGCTCAAGAGATCGGCCGCGCTGGCCGGGACGGATTAGTCTCCCATTGTGAATTGCTGTTGGTCCCGCAAGATCGAATCACTCTGGAGAATTTTGTCTATGGCGACACGCCGTCAAAAAGTTCGATCAAGGCATTTGTCGATCAGATCGACCAACAAGAAAACGAATTCTTCATTGGCCAAATCAAACTTGGCAATCTTTGTAATATCCGTGCGCTGGTCGTGAAAACGCTGCTGACTAGCTTGGAGTTGCTAGGCTATTTGGAATCGACATCGCCGCGTTACGATTCGTATATGTTTAAACCCAATGTCTCTTCCACCGATATCCTTAGCAATTTCTCCGGCGAGAAACAGGAGTTTGCCAAACGGCTGCTGGCCTGTAGCAAGAAAAAATCGGTTTGGTTTCATTTGGACATTCTCGCGGCG
>CALKXO010000165.1 GCA_938003615.1 uncultured Pirellulaceae bacterium
TGCGTTTCAATCGAGCGGATCGCCGGTACACTATATCGGCAACCCTGATGGAGTCTGCCAATCGACGCAGCGCCAAGTCGTTAATGAGGTTCAGCGGCTCAATGGCCTTCTGGCCAAGGACCACTATGATCCGGAGATCGCAACAAGAATCGCGCAGTATGAGATGGCCTTCCAAATGCAGTCGGCTGTTCCAGAGTTGACTGACATGGGGCAAGAGTCGAAGGCCACGCTCGAGGCGTATGGGATAGACAATCCGGGCGAAGGGTCTTACGCATCAAACTGTTTACTCGCGCGGCGCCTGCTGGAGCGCGGTGTGCGAGTGGTCCAGCTTTACCATCGAGGCTGGGATCACCATTCGGACCTCGAGAAAAACTTTACGATCGCAGCCAAGGCCACTGATCGCCCAACTGCGGCGTTGATCAACGACCTCAAGGAGCGCGGCATGTTGGAGGATACGTTGGTTGTTTGGGGCGGTGAATTCGGACGCACCCCGATGGCTCAGGGCTCTGGCCGCGACCATCACATCAACGCATTTAGCATCTGGATGGCGGGCGCTGGTACCAAAGGTGGGATGTCTTACGGTTCGACCGATGAATTGGGCTACAACGCGGTTGAAAACGTAGTCAATGTACGCGATCTACACGCGACGCTGCTGCATTTGTTTGGCGTGGACCACGAACGGTTGAGAGTTCAATTCCAAGGATTGGATCTTGGGTTGACGGGAGTCGAGGAAGCCAGAGTCGTGAAGGAAATCATTGGTTGATGCAACGTAACTGTGCAAAGGTTTCTTAGAATCCGCGACAAAGACCATTGAAATACGAAAGACTATGAACAACGAAAAACTAACGCTGAACCGACTGAAATTTCTTGCAGTGTGCGCCGTTGCAATAGTGGCTTCGATAACGACTTCCGTCGTTGCACAAGAACATCGATCCGACCGCCCCATTCCAGATAAAGTGACGTTCAACGCGCACATCCGTCCCATCATGTCTAACACCTGTTTTGTGTGTCATGGGCCCGATGTAAAGAACAATCAAAGTGATTTTCTGCTAACGTCGTTCGAAACGGCGACCGCTCCCTTGCCCTCAGACAGCGATCTGGTTGGCCTCAAGCCCGGCAAACCAGAAGAGTCGGAGGTCTATTTGCGAATCACTGGCAAAAGTGAATCCGGCGAAATCATGCCGCCCGATGATTTCCACCACAAGCTATCCGATCGAGACAAAGAGCTTTTCCGGCGATGGATCGAACAAGGAGCCCAATACGAACAGCATTGGGCCTACGCTCCCATCGCGCGTCCCAAGGTTCCTCGCGCGCACAAAACTAAAACGACAAATCCGATCGACGATTTCATTGTGGATCGACTACAACAGGACGGCCTCAAACCTTCTCGCCCTGCTGATCGAGCCACGCTTTTAAGAAGGCTTAGTCTCGATCTGATCGGGCTACCTCCGACGCGCGAGCAGTTGCGAGCGTTCCTCGACGACGAATCAGACGGAGCCTACGAACGAGTCGTCGATCGATTGCTCAACACGCCTCAATACGGTGAACGGATGGCAGGGTTTTGGCTGGATTTAGTGCGTTTCGCTGACACCGTTGGATTTCACGGCGATCAGAACCAACGTATCTTTCCCTATCGCGATTACGTGATCAACGCTTTCAACGACAACATGCCGTTCGACCAGTTCACGCGCGAGCAGCTCGCTGGTGATTTACTGCCTAATCCAACTGATCAACAACTTGTCGCGACCGGTTTTCTACGTTTAAACATGATGACACGCGAAGGCGGCGCTCAACCGGGCGAGTACCTCGCAAAGTATCGCGCGGACCGAGTCAGAGCATTAGGCACGGCATGGCTTGGTGCGACGTTAGGTTGTTGCGAGTGCCACGACCACAAATACGATCCCTTCTCGGCACGCGACTTCTATTCCTTCGGGGCGTTCTTTGGAGACCTAAGACAATGGGGTGTCTACACCACCTATGGCTACACACCCAATCCTGACTTGAAGGGTTTTACCAACAACCATCCATTTCCTCCGGAGATGCGCGTCGACAGTGACTCGCTTCTGGCAGAAATGGCCTTGCGGGAAAAAATACATGACCGGCAACTGTTCGAGGAAATCGGACAACAAGTTCAATCGGAAGAGAACTTCAACAAGTGGAATCAAGCACTCGCACGTCAGTTGAAAAAATGGCCCAGCGGTTGGATCCCCCTGAAGGTGGAGTCCGTTAGCACATCCTTGGGGTCAAAACACGAGGTTCTTGATGACGACTCCATCGTCTTCTCCGGAAAGCCAAAGTACACCGAAGGTGAAAAACCGAAAGAGGAAAGGAAGTCTAGGCCCAAATTGAAGGAGTTGGTGAGTGTCACAACGCGCCTCGGCGAGACAACGCTTGTTAATTCTATTCGGTTAAAAGTCCTTCCGCACAAGAGCCACGGGAATTATGTGGGCCGGTCGAAGGAAGGGCGTTTCACCATTGGTAGCGTCCGGGCAACGTTGCACGAAGCAAAGGCCGATGCAGCCATTGAAGGCGACCAAGCCAATAAATCCGCAGCCGATGAAGAGAGGGTCAAAGACGCTGGGCAGCCTTTAACATTTGCTTGGTCTCAAGCAGACCGTCGCGCCCCGTTAGCGTACAAGAGTGGTCGTGAGACTCCAGAGCTTTCGGAGGATTGGCGTTCAGGGCCAAGCGTCTGGCAGCTTCCCAGTAACGAAGCTCAACTGACACACACGGCCGTTTATCACTTTGATTCCCCCATTGAAATCGGACCTGGACAGACGCTCCAGATTGAAATCGACAGCAGCGATGTTGGGCAGGTGCGTCTATCAGTCACGTCGATTGGACAAGCGATTGCCGGTTGGGATGCTGACGATGGCACGCTTCTTACAGCGGCAACGCTCACGCCGGCGAATCGGACCGCTGCCCATAACGAGCGACTTGTTTCGGCATTTCATCGCTCAACGGTTCCGCTGGAAAAGCAATCCAAGATCAGCCGAAAGTTTCGCGCAAGTATTATCAAACTGCGCTGCGGCAAGGCGATGTCGATGGTGGCTCAGACGATTCCAGAGGAACAGATCCCTGTGTCACGTGTCCTCCCGCGCGGTAACTGGCAAGATACCACCGGCGAACTGGCTCCTCCTGGATTTCCGACTTTTCTGCCGGGATCCGAAGCTTCCGAATTCGATTCAGATTCCGGTGACGGTGAGAGCTCAACGAAAAGACGCACGCGCCTCGAACTTGCCGACTGGATTACGTCGCAGCAGAACCCTCTTACAGCGCGTCACTTCGTCAACCGAACGTGGAAACAGTTCTTTGGTGCGGGACTCTCGGGAGTCATCGACGATCTGGGCAACCAAGGTGAATGGCCCAGTCATCCGCAACTGCTGGATTGGATGGCGAGTGAATTTGTCGAAAGTGGCTGGAATGTCAAACACGTCGTCCGTCTGATCGTGACGAGCGACACCTACCGGCAGGCATCGGCCGTACGGAATGACCTGATGAACATTGACCCTTACAACCGCCTGCTGTCTCAACAGTCACCGCGCCGTTTGGAAGCCGAGGTCATCCGCGACAACACACTGTCGATCGCCGGCTTACTGGTCACGGACTACGTGGGCGGACCCAGTATTTTTCCCTATCAGCCTACCGGGCACTATCGCCCAATTCAGTTTCCCGCGCGACAGTACCAATCCAATGACGACTGGCGGCAGTATCGGCGCGGTGTGTATATGCACTGGCAACGAACATTTTTGCATCCGATGCTGGTCAACTTCGATGCCCCCAGCCGCGACGAATGCGCGGCCGACCGTCCGCTCTCCAATAGTCCCCAACAAGCGTTGACGTTGTTAAACGACCCAACCTTTGTTGAAGCGTCCAATCACCTCGCCGCAAACCTAATTACCGAATGCGGCTCCGATGATTTTTCCAAATTCCTCAACGCCGCCTACTTAAAGGCCCTGTCGCGCAACCCCTCTGACGAGGAGTTTAGCGGCCAAGAAAAACTCTTTGCTGATCAATTGGCTTACTATCAAAAGAATCCCGACGAAGCCAAAAAGCTAATGGCTGTTGGGCTTGTCGATGTTTCCAAGTTCGACCTGCCAACTCTGGCGGCGTATTCTCAAACCTGTCGAGTGATTCTAAATCTGCACGAGACCATCACACGGTACTAAAAACCTTTTCCGAAACATCGTCGTAGATTGCACACTCCTGGCCGCCCCGAGGTTTCAGGATAGGTACTACGATTCTCTACCGGCCCTTTGCGCAGTACGCCGATAGCACGCACGCCTCGAGGAAGCCGCATCGCAACCGTGACTACCTGCACAGCGGCGAGCAGGATCAATGGTTATTGATCATAGAATCAGGCTTCAAGCGGTTAGAGGTCTTGCTCCAGCACCAATTGCGCATCCCAGACAAGTCAAGATTCCCGTTTTGCCTTTGTGAAAATAGAGCCGACCATTGCTTAAAAGGGGCGATGCGATATCGGGTGTGTCTTTATTAATCGACCAAGCAACCTTGTCAGAACCAGCGATATCGCCCGAGCCGTCAAGCTTGAAAGCCCCGAGGAAAGATCCACGGTGGTCACTTCTCTCAAGAAATGAAACAACCTTCGAAACCGGAGACTTCTATTTGCCAACATCCATTGTGAACCACCTACCAAATGATAAATAAAACCTCTTTCAGTGGAACAAAAATCAAGCTTT
>CALKXO010000166.1 GCA_938003615.1 uncultured Pirellulaceae bacterium
TTCCTTGAGTTTTGAGTTGAATTGTTGTGTTAATACTTAATTCAACGCGCCAACCCAACGGTTGGTTCAAAACTTCAAGGAATTTTTTTGTTATTAGACTCGTTTTTTAAAACCTCAGACAGGTTTAACGACAGACACTAAACTAGGGTTCCGAGACATTCACCCTGAAATATAAGACGCAACCATGGATATTCTGCTCGGCAATAATTTCTTCGCCTCGCAACCGGAGACAAGTTATCTCGATGGTGGGCTGAGTTGGTTGATTAAAGGGGTGGGCGATCACAAGTTTTCTTGCGTTTGGCCAAACCGCAGCGGCATCAGCAATCTGGGGGACACCAATGGGCTTGCCGTGGCCGACCTCGATCTGGACGGTGGTCTGGACGCGGTGTTCTTGCAAAACAATGGGCCTGCTCGCTCCTACGAGAACTTGACCGCGACCTCCTCTGCGAATTCTTCGGCGACCATGCTGCGACTTGAGGGACCCGCTGGAAACAGCCATTGCGTTGGCTGTCGCGCCGAATTGATTTCTGACAACAGCACACGCGCGGTTGAATATCATGCTGGCGGTAGTTATTTATCGCAGAGCTTCAGGCCTAGCATTGCATTGACACCAGAAGAAACGCGTGCATTGAAATCTGTTTTGGTGACGTGGTCCGATGGCACGTCCCTGACCACCGAGATAACTGATACGCCTAAAAATTTGGTCATCAAATACGCAGACCAGCAATAGTGCATGTGCGCTTGCAGCTTAAGGCAATTATCTATCCCGAAACCTTGGGGCGGACAGGAGTGTTCAATCTGCGACGAGTTTTCAGGATAGGTTCTAACTGATGTCAGTGAGCGCAATCGGTACCTGCTCCACCACGGCCCCAACCTTCCTCAGTAATTCCGCATACCAAGCGACCCCCGCATTAACTTGTGTCTCCAGCGACTGCACACCCCAGAATACGGATAGTGTTTTCGTCGTCGTGGCGCTGGTCTTGGTGCGCTGCGAGTCCTTCACGGCATTGGCACACGGGCCAGCTTCGTCAAAGAGACACACTAACCCGTCCAGCTTGATTTCTTGACCGCTGGCGTTGAACACAAAACTTGTCTCAGGAGGAGCCGGTTTGATTGTGAGTGGATCGGAGACCAACTCCAAATCGACCACACTGATCGGAAAACCGCAGTGCAGCGAAACGATGTTCAAAATGTCGACGCACGGATTGATCTTCCCCAAACGCTCTTCGGATACCGCTTTAATCAGATACTCTGACGCGGGCTTGCCGCGCCCCGTGGGCTTGTATCCCGTTTGTCGCAAGACGTCGCGCACAAGTGTCTTGGTGTGTTCGTGTTTACCAATGGGTGATTCAAATTGAGTGTCCAACATAGCAAAGATTTCGGAGGGCGTTTCGCTCAAGCCTAGCGGCGAATCAAACACTGCCGTGATGGCAATCGCCATCAAACCGGGGTAGGCTTCCTGAAGAATTTTCATAATTTCGCAGTGAAGAGTGATCTTTTTGGGAATCTGACCGGTTTGTGGCCGTCAAAGTAGTAGGGCGCATCCCTCATTAATAATAGGGAATCGACTGCAATCAGTCATCGGGATGGAAGGGTTGTCAACAAAAGCCCTGCTTCTATCCGTCTCTACAAGTGGCCCGCTTTTCGCTACAACCTTTTTGCAGGGAATCAGAATCCTTATGATCGGTATAGTTGACGCAGTAAAAAACGCTAACCCTGCCCGAACCTTGCCGTCAAAGCGCCCTCACTTAACCATTGGCTATAATTGATTCACAAGCGTCTTACCAATCGAGCATCAGGAAGCGGTGTAAAACTCATCGCGGTATTTAATGACTGAAGCCACAATCTCCCCTATCGAGCAGCAGATCGTATTGCCGCTCTTCGGTGCAAAGGACCAGCACCTTCGTCGCCTTCGCCAAGAGTTCGATGTCGATATCATTCATCGAAATGGCAAGATCACAGTCACTGGCGAAGATGACAAAGCAGTCTCCCAAACGATCGACGTCCTTGAGCAATTAACAGAGATCGTCCGTCGCCGAGGCAATTTGACGCCCGACCTGTTCAACGAAGCAGTTGCTCGCGCCAGCGGGAAATCTGCTCCTGCCAAAAAGCACGCCTCGATCGAAACGCTTCAGACCGGAAAAGAAATTCGTCCTCGTACTGCCGGCCAAGGCCGCTACGTGGATGCGATTCGAAATAACGATCTGGTGTTCGCCGTCGGTCCAGCCGGATCGGGGAAGACTTATCTTGCCGTTGCGATGGCTGTCGAAGCACTCAAAAATCAAATGGTCCAACGAATCGTATTGGTCCGTCCGGCGGTTGAGGCCGGTGAAAGTCTCGGCTTCTTGCCGGGAGATATGCAAGCCAAAATTAATCCCTACTTGCGTCCTTTACTCGATGCGATTCATGAGATGATCGGCTACGAACAGGCACGGAATCTGATCGAGCGTGGCGTGATCGAGGTTTGTCCGCTCGCCTACATGCGTGGCCGAACACTGAACAACGCTTTTATTATTTTGGACGAAGCTCAAAACACGACAGTCTCCCAAATGAAAATGTTCCTAACACGCATGGGACATCACTCAAAAATTGTTGTCTCTGGCGATGCGACTCAGGTCGATCTGCCAAAGCATGAGAAAAGCGGGCTGGTGGATGCACTTGAGCGTCTTGGCAGCATAGATGGTGTTGCAATTGCCAAGCTCACTGCCGAAGATATTGTTCGACACCGCTTGGTGACCAGTATCGTCAAAGCCTACGACGAGCCGCGCAATGAAACGAGCAACGGACATCGAAATGGCCAGCAATCGGGCCGGCAGAACGCTTCCGGCTCAAATAGCGCCTCCAAGAAATAATGTCTAACACATCCAATAATCGTAGTCGCTGGATGCTTCCGGCGCGTAAGAAGCCGTTCGCCAAGGTCAAAGACTTCCTCTCCAATCCGGATGTCTGGAACCGAATTGGGCTCTGCGCGCTGATCACGGTCATCTTGTGGGTTGTGATGTTTGGCTGGGCTCCGCCGTTTTCCTATCGCCTGCGTGAGGCTCCACAACGTGACCTCAACGCGCGAGTGAAATTCGAATTCGACGATTTCGAAGCCACCGATGCCAATCGCCGCCGCGCCCGTCAAAATACGCTGTGTTTTTACACCAACGATCCGCTGCCGCTGGAGCAGTTGAAGCTGGCGTTGATCGACGACATTTTTGAAGTCAAACAGAAGACTTACCTAGAAGTGCGCGAGTCACAGGTCTGGGAAAAATTCTTTAAGCCTAGCGAAGAAGCGATTGACGAAGATGTTCGGGCTGCAGAATTTGAAAACTTCAAGGCTTCGATCAGCAAGGATGAGAAACTGAAATCACTTCAATCTGCTGTTTCGGCCGCGTTTTTGGAATTTGAAAAAAATGGCCTGCTTGATGATCTGACCCACGAAATTGGTCAGGGCAGTATGACCGAGATACAGGTTTACCCAACAGGAAACATTCAGGCCGCCAGACGCGTGGCGGTTTCTGAGGTACGACTGGGAGAGGCCAGCGAAGATCTTTACCGTCAATTGATTAGCGAGATCCTGAAAGTTTCCGATGTGATCGATAACGGCAACGTGGTTGCCGATCGAATGTTTGACTGGTTGACGCCGCAACTCAAACCGACACTTACCTGGGATGAACCGGCTTCGAAAAAAGCAGCGACTCAGGCCGCGCGGGATGTCGAGATCGCGAAACGTACTTACGAGGTCGGCGATCTGTTGGAGCAGTTCAACGGAGGTGACTATGACCGGCAAGGCATCCGCGCCAATACGCCCCTGAGCCAAGACGATATCAAACTTCTTCGCGCTGAACACGAAGCACTGGTCGCGGCAGAACACTGGCCGCAGCGCACCATGCGGAGCCTGTTCTTCTTTGGTCTCTTTACTGCACTCTTCGCGATGCTGTGTCAGTACTTATACTATCGCGACTTGCATCTGCTGACCGACATTCGTCATTTCGCGTTGCTGCTGGGATTGATGCTGATCACGTTGGTGACGGCATGGGTGTCGGCCATGGTGGTCGAGTTCCGCGCTGAAGTGCTGCCCATTGTGATCTTTGCTTTGACGATTGCGATCGCCTATCACATTGAACTAGCGATGATGATCTCGACGCTGGTCGCATTAGCGTTTTCAGTGGCTCATGGATTTGGGCTTGGCGAATTTGTGATTTTGACCACGGCTGCCACAACCTCGGCCATCATGTGCCGCCAGATTCGCAGCCGCACAAAACTGGTTAACGTTGGGCTCATTGCCGCGGCAACCGTCTTTCCAACATCCCTTGGTGTGCAGTACATGTTGGGCCAACCACTGGGCTTGCCATTGTTAGTGGATGCGACTTGGTTTGCCGGCGGGACCTTTTTGGCGGGACTGCTAATGAACAGCCTGTTGCCTTACCTAGAACAGTGGTTTGACATTCAGACCGATATCAATCTGTTAGAGTTCAGCGATGCGAACCATCCGCTTTTAAAGGAATTGGTACAGCGAGCGCCCGGTACTTACAACCATAGCATCAACGTTGCTTCGATCAGCGAAGCGGCAGCCGAAGCGATTGGCGCTAACGGCCTGCTGTGCCGAGTGGGAGCCTATTTTCATGATGTTGGCAAACTAAGAAAGCCCGATTATTTTATCGAAAACCAAGCTGGCGGAGCAAACAAACACGACGACCTTGTGCCCACGATGAGTACTTTGGTGATCATTGCTCACGTGAAGGACGGGGTCGAAATTGCCAAAAAGCATCGATTGCCGCGGCGGATCATCGACCTAGTGGAACAGCATCACGGCACGACGCTGGTTGAGTATTTTTATCGTCGCGCGACCAAGATCAGCGAAGAGGATCAAGACGGCGCACCGGTCGATCAAGAGGATTATCGCTATCCGGGCCCCAAGCCTCAGACTGCCGAAGCGGCTGTCATGATGCTGGCCGACACGGTCGAAAGCGCTAGTCGGGCGTTGCGCGAGCCGACCCCGGCGCGTTTGGAAAGCCTCGTGAAGGAGATTTCGAAAAAGAAATTCGATGATGGACAGTTCGATGAATGTCCGATTACTGTCGAACAGCTTCACACAATCCAGTCCAGTCTGATAAAATCCCTGAACGCGGTGTATCATGCGCGCGTGAAGTACCCCGAAACTCAGCCCGCCTAACAGATCGGTCAAATCGGTCGTGGCGGCGCGGGACGCCAAATTCAACTTATCGACAGAAGGCCTAATGACCAGCGACACTGCGCACCGCATTGAGATCTCCGACCAACAACAACGCCCACTGGAAAGTGAAGACTGCGTCAAGGTTGCGCAAATGATCTTAGATGATTTTGGTTTCGACCAATCGGAAATCAGCATCGCTTTCGTAGACGACCCGACCATCCGTGATCTCAACAAGCAGTACCTGAATCACGACTATGAAACGGACGTGATCAGTTTTGTGTTGGAGCAATCCGAAACGGCGTTGACTGGCCAGTTGTTAGTCAGCACCGATACGGCGGTCACCAAGGGACAGGAAATCGATGTTCCAATGCAAGATGAAGTACTGCTGTATGTCATTCATGGCATGCTGCACTTGGTTGGTTTTGACGACACCGATCCCGAATCGGCTGAGAAGATGCGGGCGGCCGAGGCAGACTATCTACAGCGATTTGGAATTAAACACCATTGGGAAAACAGCCCATGAATGGTTTGGTTTTCTGGATGATGGTGATCGGTTTTGCGTTGGCGACGTTTTCCGCGATTGCGTTCCATGTCACCAAGGAAATGCCATGGCATGAGATGGAAGCCTACTGCCAATTAAGAAGCCAAAAGCGGAAAAGAGATCTCTTTGGTGTCATCTTTGATCTGCGTGAAGAAATGGAACTTGGTGCAGGCGTGCTACAGATGGTGTCGGTGGCGTTTGCTGTTTTGTCGACCGCAGCATGGCTCTCAAGTCCGGTCGGAACAGATGCTGCAGTGGTGCTGCCACTCAGTAGCCAGTTGACGTACATCGGCTTGATTGCTTTTGTGTTGGTGGTGACACAAATCTGGATTCCACGCGCTGTAGCCGAGTATGCGGCGCCAGCGTTTCTCTATCGCACGTGGCGTTGGTGGAAAGTCGTTTCGCTGGCTAGTTTTCCATTTCTGTTGGGAGAGCGATTCGTTTCCGAAATGTTTGCGCGTGCTGCTGGACAACAAGAAGACTCAGACGCCGAAGAAGAAGCCTTCGAAGATGAGATTCTCTCGTTGGCGTCAGAGGCGCAACACGATGGTCTTTTGGAGTCCGAGACCGTCGATATGATTGAGGGGATTATGGACTTAGATGATTTTACGGTCACTAAAGTCATGAAGCCGCGGTCTGGCGTAGATGCCATGGACGTCGATACTGATTGGGAGCAAATGCTAACGTTCGTTGTAAAATCCGGTCGGACACGGATCCCAATTTTCGAGGGAAAGATCGACAATATCGTTGGCATCCTATTTGCCAAGGATTTGTTGCGAGAGTCACTCAAAAAGCCGATTAAACGCAAGGCGCTTGAGAAGTTGATGCGTCCGCCGATGACGGTGCTGGCCACAACACAACTGGACACGATGCTGCGCGACTTCCTTGACGGGCGGATGCATATGGCGATCGTTCGAGACGAGTATGGAGGCCTGGCGGGCGTAGTGACTATTGAAGACGTGTTAGAGGAAATCGTTGGCGAGATCGTCGACGAAACTGACGCCGAAGAGGAAGCATTGATTCGCCGGTGCGGTAAACAGACGATCGAGGTCGATGGTCGGGCGCCGATTGATATGGTCAATGAAGAACTGGCGACCCAGTTACCCGAGGTAGATGATTTCGCAACCGTAGCGGGGTTATTGATGTGGCAGCTGAAAGAGCTGCCGCGTCCAAAACAACAGATGGTGTACGAGAATGTTCGGTTCGAGGTGTTGGAGGTCAATCGGCGCGTTATTAGAAAGGTTCGGATCGAAGTGCTCGATGTTGACGGTTCCGAATCTCCCTGATTGACAACATCTAAGACACGAAAAAAAGTATGCGGCATCTGTCACAAAACTCATTGGCCCTGATGGCCGGAATGACGGCGATCATCGCTCAACTGGTTTGGGTGCGTTATGTAACCCAATTGCTGGGGCTGTCGTCGTTGACGATCGCGTCGGTGATCGGGATGTCATTGTTTGGACTGGCGTTGGGGAACCTTTGGGGAGGGAGGAAGGCGCGTTTTGAGTCGCCTCTAAGATTCGCCAGTCTCCTCCTGTGCGGTACGGGGTTGGCCGTGTTGCTGTTGCCCGCCATGTTCTGGATGATCTCGTCGATCGACGCGACATTATTTCACTCCCCGTTTATCGAAAGTGTTGGCGTCGGAAAGTTATGGGTTTTGGCCGTCGCGTTGCCGGCGTTGATCGTGCACTTTTTTGCAGGAGCCGTGTTTCCGGCGCTGCTGTATGGACGCGCTTCAACGGCATCGACTGCCGGTAGTATCGCAGCCGCGGAAACATTGGGAGGATGTTTAGGCGCAACACTAGCCGGTTGCCTTTTGATGGAATTGTGGGGCATGCAGTTGACGCTGTTGCTGTGCGGTGCCGCCGCCATGCTGGTGAGCGGATGCGTATGGCGCGTGACCAAAGGTATCGTTGGTGACCAAGCTGATGCTGCTGGCGCTGCGGAGGTTAGCTTTCATCCGCGTATCGGTGTGGCGATTTTTTTGGCCGGCATTGCGTCGTTGGGGCTGGAGGTGGTCTGGCAACGAGTCCTTATTTTGTTGGTTGGCACAGATGCGTATAGTCTGACCATCGTCGTCGTGGCCTATTTGATCGGCATTGCTGCCGGTGCCGCGCTGGCTGCGCTTTGGCTGCGGTTTGATATGAAATCGATCAGTGCAACGTGGGCGAAGCGCGTTGCCGTATTGCAGTTGTTGGGAGCATTGGTGTCGGTGTTTGTTCTGGCCGTGCTGGTCTATTTGGCGTCCGGTCCGGGGCAAGCATGGTTGAATGATTCTATCAGCGTGTCGGAAACGCCTCTATTGAAGCGCGCTGCTTTGTGTTGCGGACTGCTCCTGTTTCCGGCAGCCGTTTACGGAGCATCGTGGCCGTTACTGTTGCGATCACTGATCGCGCAAGCGCCCAACAATGGTGTAGGCGAATCTGAATTGGCTGCTTTGGCGGCCAAGGTCTATTCCGTGGTGGCGTTTGGAAATGTCGCGGGAGTCGTTCTGACCGGATTCTTCTTAGTGCCGGCGCTCGGCCTGCAAGTTTCCTTGTTGATGCTGGTTGCGATCACTGTGGTAGCTGTTTGGATGATCATTGGTGCCGACTACAATCGGACGGCGCTTGTTCTAACGATCGCTGTACTCGGTTGTGGCATGGCCAAATGGATTTGGTTAGAACCGATCGGTATTGTGACCACTTCAGAAGATGAATTGCTGTACTATCGAGAGGGGCCGGCCCACACGGTTGCGGTCTTAGCGGCGCCCGACCGACCGAGGCACCGCCGGTTGAGCGTGGATGGAATCGTGGTCGGGCAAAGTGGAGACAACATCGAAGAGAAACAGCTTCTGCTGGCTCATTTGGCCCCGATGCTAAGCGCTAGTCTCAATGCTGGTTTGGACGCTGACCGAAAACCTACCGAAGATGCGGTCGTCATTGGACTGGGGTCTGGAATCCTGTCTCGTGAGCTTGCCGCTATTGTTGGCGTCGCTTCGGTGACCAGTGTTGAGCTATCGCCGTCGGTGATTGAGGCGGCGGAGCAGTTTGCTGATCTAAGTAAACCGGCGACGGCCAAGACTGCCACGGTTCAGGCAGATGGCGTTTGGTGGTTGAAGAAACAGACTCGGAAGTTTGACGCGATCATCAGCGATGGCAAGTCACGGCCGGGGCATGTCGGCAATTCAGCCTTCTTCTCTGAGGATTACTATCGCAGTGCGACCAACCGACTGGCCGAACAAGGCCAGTTCATTCAATGGGTTTCACTTGACGCTGATGTACGTGAGACACAGATCGTCATCAAAACTTTCGCCCAATCTTTTCCCCATGCCTATGTCGCGATTGCGACGCCCAATTCGTTGTATTTGGTCGGTAGCAACACACCGATCAAGTGCGATCCGAAGATGATTGATCAGTATCTGGGTTCGGCAAACGCGGAATCTCTCAAGGGCTATTTCTGGCGGAACGCTGATGACATTCGAGCGATGGGGTGGATGAAAATGCCATCATACTCCGACTGTGGTCGTGTGACTGATGCGTTGGGACAGGTCGAGGCGAATTCTCTGGACCGTCCGTTGCTGGAGCGCGTTTCGTTTGATACGCGCGCGGAAAAACTCAGATCCAATCGAGTTGAGAATCTCGAAATGCTTGGTGTGTTGCTTGGGCAAGCGCCTGAGATTGGTTTGTTTGATGATTCAGTACGGCAACAGGCTGATTTAAAGAAAGCCATCGCCGAACTGCTGCAGATGGCTCGCCATGAAGTCCTGCAGGAAGAAGGTTGGGCGAACAAGGCGATATCGCACTATCGGGAAGCCTCTGAGGCGATGCCCGATCTTAGTCGAGGCCAATATTTAGCGAAGATATCGTTTGCTGCTGCCGTTCAGGCTGCCGATCAGAACCAGCCTGATCGAGAGGCCGACTTATTGATTCAAGGAGCGTCGATCACCAGCGATGACTTCGATGTGCAAATACGAGTGGCGAAACGTTTGGGTGCATTGTCGCGATTCGAAGATTCCATAAGGATCTATTCGGAAGCGGTTCAAAGTATGCCCAATGATGTGGCGGCTAATCTCGGTTTGGCCAATGCATTGTTGAAAATAGGCAAGCTCAAGCAAGCAGCCCGGTATTTCCGCGCTGCCGGAGACGAAGCGCGTGCGACAGCGATCGAGCAGCAGTTCGCACCGGCCACAAGGGAGCCGATCGTTCCTAAAATTCCGCAACCTCAAACCGACGAAGAACGAGAGCGTCGGCTGCTGGAAATACTGGGTGAGTGAGTTTTGTCTGACGGAATGGGAACACGCCGTGCTTGAATGCTGGCAATGCCTCCGAAATGATTTGCCAACGCCCGGCAATTGCACGCCGTAGCTTATCTAAAAACGCTGTTTCTGTTCCTTTGATGCGTTGGCTTTAAAGATGAGCTTGGTGTTAGCATAGACGCCAAAGAATGTTCAGTAATCGCCAGTATAGTTTTTCAGTGTTGTAATGGCCCGGTTGCGTTTCTTGCATCCAATGAATAGCCATCGATAGACGATCGATCTCCGCAGCGGTTCCTGAGAAGCTAGTAGACAGGCTTGACGTTGGCAAGGAAGCTGGGGGCTTGATCGCGAATGGTATTCGTATGCTGCTAGAAGCGGCAAATAGGTGAATCAAACCCGCCCGTTAGTCCCGGAGCTCTGAGGCACCGCCTAAATGTAATGCACCACCACGGCACGAGCTAATTCCCTCAAACTCACACATATGTAGGGAATTTGAGGTGACTATCAATTCATTCGGTTCTTTGTGAAAATTTCTATTTTCATGATCGTATGGCCCGAATAGTACAAACACAGGTCCACTTTAGATTTTGGAACGAAAATGATCTCTTTTAATTTTCCTGATGCCCGATTCCGTCGCGGCACAATCTGCGCAGACTTGGATATCGACGATGAAGGCGAACCCAAGGAAGACGAGTTTGGGTCAACTGTCATCGAGAATGATGAAGTTGAATCTGGAAGTCTTTTTGTTTCGCTTTAGATCAACTGGAATGCAAGTGCAAAAGTGCATCTTCATTTGGAGATAGATTCGGTATGTGACGAACCAGAAGATTTTGGAAAAGCTATTACCCTTGATGAATTTTCTCACAAGTTAACGCCCTTCTATGGATTCGTCGGGCGAGTCAAAGTTACGGTGTCGATGAATGCGAATCGAGCTGAGATACCAGAATTTGGCTTTGTAAATTCTCTATTGGGGATCGATGCTGGAACCGAAAAATCTTATCTCAATCTTGATGGTGCAAGTTTTGAAGTTGCAGACGATTCTGGTGTTTCCAATCTCAGGTGGCTTGCATCTGATGACGAACTTTGGGTGACAGTTATTGTGAAGTTAGAGACTGAGATTAGCGACGGCTACTTAGGCCGTTGTTACGAGACATCGCTTATGGCATTGTCAAAATATATACTAGAAGATTATGAACAAAATAATGATAAAACCGAGCGAGATGATTTGCCGGAACAGCAAACTGCCTAGTGAAAAATCTCTACACGATTCGTGGGAACACTATGCCACTAAGAGCTCTAGGATTGGAAACGTTCGCCTTCAAACGAGTCTCAGGCAAAGCATTGAACTAGTTTAAGCTGAAAAAGTAAGTTAACCGTTTGAGCATTATGCTGGAAGGCTTAGCTGATCTTGTAGATGTTGAAGAATTACAGGCAAAGAATCGGCTCAAAGGCTCTACGCCTAGTTTGCAGGTTTTCAAGGAGCGATCCGAAAAGCAACCTGCTAAGGAATTGCCTGATGAGGACTGGGAAGGTCTTTGGTAGAAGGCTGTGTATCAAGGAAACATTATTTACGCCAATGTTGCAACGAAGGATGGCAAACGCAAGCCTAGACCGCTGATCTTGATTTCCTCAACTATAGACAATGTTGCTGCCGCTAGTTCTTGTCTTTACGAATGCTCTTCCGGTCCGGGCGGTAACCCTGCGTTGGCTCGTGGCGAGACTGTTTTTGCTTGCCCTTCTTCTTTTTGGAAGAACCGTTGCCTGCGCGTCCGCCGGATTTTCCTTTGCCTGCTGCCGATCCGTCGGGCATCGTGTGGACGTATTCCCCACGGAAGCGCTTGTTCGCATCAGCGCGGCGTTTCTTGATCGCTTCTTGAGGCGCCTTCGACGGAATCAAACAATCGCAGCCGCCACCAATTAACTCATGCCGCCCCGCATCCTGTAACGCTTTGCGGACCTCGAAATAATTCTCCGGTTTGAAAAACTGCATCAAGGCACGCTGCATCTTGCGATCCTTGAGCGATTTGGCGATGAACACGGGCTCCTTGGTAAATGGATCCATCTCCGTGTAGTACATCGTGGTCGCCACATCCAGCGGTGCCGGAATAAAGTCCTGTACCTGATCCGGTTTGTAGCCGTTACGTTTTAAGAAGACCGCCAGATCGATCATCGAATTGATGTCGCTACCGGGATGGGACGAGATAAAATACGGAACCAAGTACTGCTTCTTGCCGGACTCTTTTGATTGGCCGCGGAAGATCTCGGAGAAGTTCTCAAAATCGTCAACACTGGGTTTGCGCATCTTGTCCAGCACGCCGTCGCTGGCGTGCTCGGGGGCGACCTTCAACAGACCACCGACGTGGTGCTCGGTCAATTCCTTGACGTACTCGGGACTCCGACGAGCCAAGTCCATTCGCACTCCGCTTGCGACGAGCACCTTCTTGACGCCTTTGACGTCGCGCGATTCCTTCATTAGCTGGATCAAAGGACCGTGGTCGGTGCCTAGCAATTTACAGATCTTCGGATGAACGCAAGACTGACGGCGGCACTTGGCCTCGATTTCTGGCCGCGTACACGTCATCTGGTACATGTTGGCTGTCGGGCCACCAATGTCGCTGACGGTGCCCTTGAAATTCGGATCGCTGGCCATCGTGTCGATCTCATTGATGATCGATTCTTTACTGCGCGATTGAATCACGCGTCCCTGATGCGCCGTGATCGAACAGAAAGTACAACCTCCGAAACAGCCACGCATGATCGTGACCGAATCTTTGATCATCGTGTACGCCGGAATTTTTTCCTTGTAGCTTGGATGCTGCTGGCGGGTGTAAGGCAGTCCGTAGATGCCATCCATCGCCTCTTGGCTGATAGGGAATTGCGGCGGGTTAACCACAACCGTTTGGTTCCCGTGCTTTTGAATCAGACGTTTTGCATTGTAGGGGTTGGTTTCGTGATGAATGATTTTGGTGGCTTCGGCGAAAGCCATTTTGTCCGCTTTGACTTCCTCGAAACTTGGCAGCTCGAGCGCGTCCTCGGGAACCGTATCTTTGATTCCAGCGACGTACGCCACGCCCCGCATATCGCGCAGGTCTTTGACCGTTTCTCCCGCGTCCAATCGTTGAGCGATCTCGACGATCGGGTTTTCGCCCATTCCAAAACAGACGAGGTCCGCTTTACTGTCCAGTAGAATTGACTTGCGAACGTTGTCGCCCCAGAAATCGTAGTGCGCCAATCGCCGCAGTGATGCTTCGACACCGCCCGCGATTACGGGCACGCCTTTGTAGGCCTCACGCGCGCGGTGGCAGTAAGAGAGCGTTGCTCGGTCGGGCCGCAAACCAATTCGTCCGCCGGGCGAGTACGCATCACTGTTGCGTACTTTACGGTTGGCGGT
>CALKXO010000167.1 GCA_938003615.1 uncultured Pirellulaceae bacterium
CTGTCGCCAATTCGGGCGTAGCTGAATTTCTCAGATTGCTGAATTCATCTTGAAGCCATCTGCATTCTGTCAAAACCAGCCAAATAGCCCGGTGCATAACGCAAGCGAGACGTTTGCACCACAAAAGTCCAAACGCCCCGACGCATCAATTAGTATGACTTAATCTTGGTCAGATGGCGCGTCATCAGAAGATTCTTCTGCGGATGCATCTCCGGTTACTGCATCATCGGATGCTTCTGAGTTTTCGTCGGCCGTGTTTTCGTCGGCCGTGTTTTCATCGGCCGTGTTGTCGTTGGCCGTGTTGTCTGGGGTCTGTTTCACGGCAACATTGTCGTCGGAGTCACTGGAGTCATCACCAGCGGCAGCGCCGGTTCCAGCGGCATCAAAGCCAAAATCCGAAGGCACTTCGCCGGTTTCGGCAGGAGCACCGATTGACGGAGCGTAATCCAAAGCACGTGCCTTTTCCATCAACGTCATTTCTTTGGTCACTTTGGCAGCAGGTGGAGGATTGAAGCCAGAAATGGTCACCATGCACAACGTGAGCCACACCAGTGTCGTGATGACGGTGATTTTTGTAAACGCGTCACCGGCCTTAGTACCAAAAGCACTTTGGCCTCCCATCCCGCCAAGTGCACCCGTCAAGCCGCCTCCCTTGCCGCGCTGAACCAGCACCAACAAGATCAAAAACAGCGAAACCAGAAACAGCAAAAGCTGGCAAAGACCCAAGCCGATCGAGGTTTGGGCGATGAAAACATTTAAATCGGAAACGTACATACCGTTGATCACATTCAAAGTTAAATATTGGCCTGCCAAAATCGACAAGCCGCAGAAATGAAAACTGCCTCTAATATGAAAACTGCCACTAATTTCCTGCCGCGATGATGGCGGCAAAACTGTCTGGCTTCAAAGAGGCACCACCGACTAGGGCACCATCGATGTCGGCTTGGCCCAGTAGTTCTTTGGCGTTGTCAGGTTTAACACTACCGCCGTACAGGATCTGTACTCCGTCAGCCGTATCCGAATTGTACTGGTCAGACAGCATTTTGCGAATATCAGCATGCACCTCTTGAGCTTGTTCGGGGGAGGCTGTCTTCCCGGTTCCGATCGCCCAAACAGGTTCGTAAGCGATGACGATTTTGGCCATCTGGTCTGCCGACACACCGGCTAGCGATCCTGTGATTTGGCTTTCGACAACCTCAGTCGTCTTGCCAGATTCACGCTCTTCAAGCAACTCGCCAACGCACACTACGGGAGTCAGACCGGCAGCCAAAGCAGCGTGCAATTTTTTGTTGATCAGTTTGTCACATTCGCCAATCACGTTGCGTCGCTCGCTGTGGCCGAGAATGACGTGAGTACAACCGACATCCTTCAGCATCTCGGTTGACGTCTCGCCGGTGAACGCTCCACCGGATTCAAAGTAGACGTCTTGTCCGCCGACGGCGACGCTTGAACCTGAAACGGCATTGGAGACAGCATCCAGATAGACATTGGAAGGGCAAACAAGAACATCGGTGTTGCCGCCAGCGTTGGCTGCGGCGATGCCCTTGGCAAGTTCGGTCGCTTCAGCGCGACTGAGATTCATTTTCCAGTTTCCGGCGATCAGTGTTCGTCTCATTGCGTCTATTTCCAGCGTTTACAGGTCGATTCGGCGGGCGAATTGTGTGAGGCTCTCGTTTCGCGATTTTCTCGGAAATCTGGCCATTAAAAGCCCGCAAGTTTAGCAAAAGCCCGATATGGAAACAGATCAAAACGGGGCTTGCGACTTGCAACGGGACGAAAACGAGACGAAAACGAGATTTTTCGCTGATTTGAACCGGAAATGGCCCCGACATTCCGGGGCAGCCTGAAAATCGGTGTTCAAACCGCCCCACTGTCCCTAACGATCGGAATACACGCGCGTAGTGTCTTCCTTGGAAATCGCTACCTCACGACCGTCGGCGCGAATGTTGGCCACCACGCGGTGATCGCCCGGAGACTTCCCCGTGGCGTTGATCGACATCGTGATTTCCTGTCCCGGCGGCAGCGAGCTGATTGGCTCAAAAATCACGCGCTGTCCCTTGATCTGATGCCGCAAGTTACCGTCCACTGAATCCGGAACCAATCCCTGAGGAAAATCTACTTGCAACTGAATGTTGCTGGCGGCCTTGGTGCCTTGGTTCAATACACGCATTCGGTAGCTAGTCTGACTGCCAACCTCAATCGGGTCAATCGCATCATCAATATCAAAAAACACATCAATCAAATGCTCCACTAGCAGTTCCTGATCGGCGGTGGCGAACAACTCAAGATCCGCATCGGCTTCGAATTTGATATTTTGCTGGCCAACGCTAACCGGGACAGTCGTAATTTCAACCGTGCCGGCGACACCTTCAGTCAGCTCGGGCATCTTCCAGAAAACGGCATGTGATTGCGAATCGTATCGGCCCCGGTTGTCAGCGCTGACATACCTCAGACCGCTAGGAAGCCGCGCCACCAAACCAACATTGGTTGCTTTGGCGGTGCCGCGATTTTCAACAGTGAACTGATGCGTTGCCTTACGTTGCAGAAACCGCCGGTTGGGGCCTTCGGTAGTTACGCGGATTTCGGGGGCGACCACCTCAAGGTCTAACGCGTGCTTGGCCTCAAGTCCGCCTTTGCCCGTGGCATACATCACGTTGCGGAATTTCCCAACCTTGCCGGCTCGCAGCGCCAAACGCAGTTTCTTTTTCTGCCCCGGCAGCAGCGTACCGACTTCATATTCCAACTGGCGAAATCCAGCTTGGTATTCAAGTTGTGTCGGAACCTCTTCCTGAATGATTACATCGGCGGCCGCGCCGTCGCCCTGATTTTCAACAATCACGTCGAACACAAAATTGTCGCCCATCAAGACTTTCGGAGTTGTGTCGTGCTCAATACTGAGAACCGGTTTCGTCACTACGGTGCGCATTGATGCCTGAGTCGCAAACACAACCTGTGCCACGCTGCCGATTTCGCCGGGCTGCGTCGGTTTCAATTGATAGCGGATTCGTTTTTCTTGGCCGGGCGTTAGGGTTCCAATATCCCACTGGAGCGCGCCGCCTGCGCGACCTCTCGCCGGTGCCGGTTCGGCTCCTAAGAATTCTGTCCCCTGTGGAACGCGATCGATCACCATGACGTTGTCCGCCGGCACGCGTCCCACATTGCGGACGCGAATTTCAAAATCGGCTGGTTGATCTACTTGGATTTCACGGGGTGATACTTTTTCAATCGTCAACGACGGAGCCTGAACGCCTTCTAGGCGTCGCTCGCCAGGTGTGCCAAGCGTGCGGGCTGCACTGGCGAGTTGAGCAACGGCCGTTCCGGTAGAATTAGCGGAGCGATCGTTCTGCGGTTTTGCAAACGATTGACGTGGCGTTGAGACCATTTTTGTTCGGTCTCGGTCTGTTGTAGGACGCGTGGTTGCAGGACGCGTGGTTGTCGGTGCGTTAAAAGTTCGACGAGTGGAGGGTGCTTTGACGACTTTGGAATCCGCCGCACTGCCGAACGGATCGCGTGTTTGAGTGCGTGTTTGAGTGCGTGTTTGCGAGTCGGTGTCGCGACCGCCAAACGATGCAGAACCAAACGATCCAGAACCCAAGGAAGTCGGACGCGCTGTGGGACCGGGCGTTGGGGCTGGTTTTGAAAATCCTCCTCGGTTACGTTCTTCAAGGCGATTGGAAAGCGGGCTGTTCAAACTCTTGCGAGCCGCGTTGCCAAATTCAGTGACTTTGTTGACGCCCGCTGATGCAGTGTTCTTCACAGCATCGCCTGTTCGGGTAGCTAATGAATTGACACCCGAGTTAATTGACTTTTGCAGATCGCCAAAACTACTGGCCGCTGTTTCCACGGTCGCCTTGAGCTTCGGCAATGGGGTGTGGACTTGAGGATTGGCGATGGCGGCGGCATTCTTAGTCCCACCCAAGCCTTCTTTTCCAACGGAAGGCAAGAACCCGCCGTTCTGAGCTAGACGCTCAGGGGGCTTCGGTTGGAGGGCGGGACGAACGGTTGACGTCGTCTTGGCTGTCATGGTGGAAGCTCCAAAACCTCCCGCAAAACTCGGCGCCGTCTTCTTCACGACTGGATCGACCAGCGGCTTAGTGCTAATTGGTTTTGTTACCAACGCTGTCGTCTTGGGGCGAGTCGAAAAACCATTTCCGCTGGAGGTTGAAAAACTGGTCGTGGGTTTTGTTGGTGCTTTCACCGACGAAGGCTTCGATGAACTTATTCCAAAGCCTGATGTGACCGAGGTGACTTTGTCTTTGACCGATGCGGCTGTGGAAGCCGCTGCGTTCTTTGCGCCGCCAAGGAAATCATCGAGCCCTTTTTTCGTTTTGTCGCCGACGGCAGCCAAGGGTTCACTGACCTGCGCACCGACGCCTTGGATGACACTGTGGTCGTGCCCTTCATGGTCATCGACCACGTCCTTCTTGGCGCTGACGGACTGGATGACCGCAAAAGTGCCAAGCGCAACAAACACACCCACTGCCAGAAATCGGCCAATTAGTGCTTTTGAGATAAATGGAGTCGGTTCGAGTTCCTGATCAATGTCGTGATCGAGCGATTCGTCGTCGGCCATAATGGTTTCCGCAACTATTTTCAGGGCGTTAACTAACTGGAAACCTATGCGACGCTCGCAAATAGAGGCATCCGTGCCAATTGAAATTCAGTGAATGACCCGTTTCCCATACCGCCGAGATCCATCTCAGCGCACCGGAAGCCTTTCACTTGAGACTTTGTTATCAAAAAATGAAAAAATGATAAACATCAGTTTAAAATTCGATGACTGACGAACCATCTGAAAAGCGTTAGAATGGACCGCGAAGATGCTTGAACTGTTTGCGTGCTATCACCAACGCTTGCACTTTTCCCGTAGCCGAAGTCGCAAGACTTTGGATGCCCCGCGAATAAGTCTCCCATCTCTTGGGAGATCGGCTACGAGAATAATTCCCCATTCCCGATTCCGCACTCGCTATTGTCAAAAACATGTCAGAACGCCCGTTTGTTCACCTCCATTGCCACAGCCACTATAGTTTGCTCGATGGGGCCAGTTCGATTCCCAAATTGGTCCAACGCACCGCCGATCATGGCATGAATGCATTGGCGCTGACCGACCACGGAAATTTGCACGGGGCGCTGCAGTTTTACAATGCTTGCAAAGCCAAAGACATCAATCCAATCATCGGGTACGAAGCCTACATTGCCCCCGGCAGCCGGCGCGTCAAAGGTGGCGGTGCGGGAACTGGCAAACGCGAGTCCAGCTACCACCTGACGTTGCTGTGTCAGAATGCGACCGGGTTTAAGAACCTTATCAAGATGGCATCCCATGCCGCATTGGAAGGGTTCTATTTCAAACCGCGTATCGACAAAGAGTTGCTCGAAGCCCACCACGAGGGGATCATCTGCTTAAGTGGTTGTGTTTCGAGCGAATTTTCTCGCGCGATCGTACGTGGCAACGGCAATGGTGCCGAGGACTATCTAAAAGAAGCCAAAGATGTCGCGGGCTGGTTTCACAACCTTTTTGGCGAACGTTACTTTATTGAAATCATGAACAATGGCGTCGATATCCAACGCACGCAATTGCAGGGCGCCGTTGAGGTTGCCAATAGCGTCGGTTTGCCGCTGGTCGCGACGAGTGATTGTCACTACGTCGACCGCGATGACGCCGAGGCTCAAGACGTGATGCTGTGCATCAACATGGGGAAATTTCGAACCGATCAATCCCGCATGAAGATGGAGGGCAGTGAGTTCTACCTCCGACCTCCCGAGGAAATGTACCGTAATTTCCAAGGACTCGAACACGCGGTTGCCCGCAGCCAAGAAATCGCTGACACGGTCGATATCGAACTAGAATTAGGAAAACGTTTCTTCCCAATCTTTCAGCTGGAACCTGAAGACGAATCGCCCGAAGCACGCCTGCGGCAGTTGTGCGAGAATGGATTGAAGGATCGCTACAGCGACAATCCCGAGCGTTGCAAGGATGGCGTCCTGTCGGAGGAAGTTCAGGCACGTCTCGATCGTGAATTGGGCGTGATTAACAAACTGGGGTTCGCTGACTACTTTTTGATCTGTTGGGACTTCGTCCACAAGGCCCGCGCGATGGACATCCCCTCGACCGTTCGTGGTTCAGGCGTGGGTGCGATCGTTTGTTACGCCCTGTATTTGAGTCACGCTTGTCCGTTGCGGTACAGTTTGCTGTTCGAACGTTTCTTGGATGAAAATCGACTCGAAGCGCCTGATATCGATATCGACTTCTGTAAGGAGCGGCGCGGAGAGGTCATTAAGTATGTCAAGGAAAAATACGGCGAGGACAGTGTTGCTCAGATTGGCACCTTCGGCACGATGAAAGCGCGTGCGGCGATCAAGGACGTCGGACGCGCTCTCGGGATTCCACTGGCGCGCGTGAATCAGATCACGGGTATGGTCCCCGACCAGCTAGGGATCAAACTCGAAGAGGCGATCGACACTTCCGAAGAACTCAAAGCGGCTTACGACGGCGACCCGGAAGTCGCCGAAATGCTAAACTTCGCGTTGAAACTTGAAGGCCTCGCGCGAAACATTGGCACACACGCCGCCGCGGTGGTGATCAGTGACGGTCCACTGACGGACTACGTGCCTCTTGGGCGCGTGGCTGGAAAAGATGACGTCATCACCCAGTGGTCGATGAACGACGTGGAAGCTGCCGGCCTGCTGAAGATGGACTTTCTTGGCCTGAAAACGCTGACCGTACTCAGCAACGCCCTGAAATTGGTGAAGCAAACGACGGGCAAAGACATCGATCCGTTGAAGTTTCCGTTGGACGACAAACCGACGTTTGCTCTCCTGCAGCGCGGTGAGACTAAGGGCGTATTCCAACTTGAGAGCGGCGGGATTCGCGATCTGTTGCAGAAGATGAAGCCCGACCATTTCCGCGACGTTATTGCGACCAACGCATTGTACCGTCCGGGGCCGCTCGAAGGCGGTATGGTCCAAGACTATATCGAAGTCAAACACGGGCGGAAGGAACCCGAGTACAAGACCGACGCGATGAAGGAGATTCTTGAAGAGACCAACGGCGTCATGGTGTACCAAGAACAGGTGATGCAGATTCTCAATCGCGTTGGCGGTATTCGACTCGCCGCTGCGTACACGTGTATTAAGGCGATCAGCAAAAAGAAAGAGGCCTTGATCGCGCAGAACTACGAACAGTACATGAACGGATCCGTGGAGAACGGGCTGAGCAAAAAAGAAGCTCAGGATCTCTGGGACATGATCATCAAATTTGCCGGTTACGGATTTAACAAAAGTCACTCGACCGCTTACGCGATGTTGGCATTTCAGACGGCCTACCTGAAGACCCACTATCCAGTGGAGTTCATGGCGGCGTTGTTGACCGGAGATATTCCCGGCCGCAACTTTACCCGCAAGGATGATTTGGTCGAGCACCTTGAAGACTGCGACCGGATGGAGATCGAGCATGTGCCGCCTAGTGTGAATACGTCGGATGTTGATTTCGCGGTCGTCGATGGCAAAATTATGTTTGCGATGTCTGCCATCAAGGGCTGTGGAATACCAGCGGCCGAAGCCATCATGAAGGAACGTCATGAGAATGGACCCTTCAAAGACATCTTCGATTTTTGCGAACGAGTCGACTCATCGAAATGCGGAAAATCGTCTGTAGAAACGCTGATTAAGGCCGGTGCCATGGATTGTTTCGGCGCCCACCGAGCACAATTGACTGCTGTGCTGGAGAAGGCATTTCAAGCGGGCAACGCAGCACAAAAAGACAAAGCCAGTGGCCAAAAAAGTCTCTTTGGTGGAGATGATGAGGAAGAGGAAGAAGTCGATGCGACCATCGATCTACCCACCGTTGCGGAGTGGGAGGAGCGGCATTTGCTGAACTGCGAAAAAGAAGTCCTCGGTTACTATTTAACCAGCCATCCTTTGGCAGCGTACGTGGATCGGCTCAAGCAATTCGCTTCGCACACAACGGCAACTCTTACAGGCACCAAAGATCGCGACCGGGTCAGCATGGGGGGCATGATCTCGTCGGTGAAACAGACGCACGTCAAAAACCCACGCGACCCTAATTCGCCGACAAAGTACGCGATGTTCGATCTAGAGGATGTCGAGGGTTCGATTCGCTGCATTCTTTGGCCGACCGATTTTGTGAAATTTGGCCATGAGGTAACTCCGGACGCGGTTGTGATTGTTCAAGGTCGCTTGGACTATCGCGGCGGTGACGAAGCCAATTTGATCATCGACAAAATCGTAAACCTCGATAACTTGAGCGCCAGCATGACGCAGGGGATTAAGATCATGGTCGACCAGCAGCACCATCCGCCCGAAGCGCTTAAGACGGCCTATGAAATTATCCGTGGCTATCAAGGTAATCGGGAATTGCAAATCGATCTAATTTTGGATGACGGCATGCGCGTGCAATTGAAATCCAATAAGGGCGTCGAGGTCAACGACGAACTGCGCGACCGACTTGCGGCACTATTGGGCAAGTCATCGGTCGAAATGATCATCGACCGCAAAAGTCTCTCCGCCAAAGCCGAACCGAAAAAAGCTTGGGGGAAGCGGTGAGTGGGTGACAAGTTTGAAGTGTACAGTTTGCAGTCAGTAGGGTGGGTCGAATTTCGTCTTAGCGAAATTTGGACCCACCATCACGCTCGTTGGTGGGTCTAGATTTTGCTCCACAAAATCTGGACCCACCCTACTTAAATCTCAATCGACATTCTGTCTGTTGCCACAGTGATCGGTGAGTAAATCGATTTCACCGAATCCAAATCCAGCGGTTGATCGTCACCGTTAAGCGGGTTGATGTGAACCAAGTACATCGTGCCCGCATTGGCGGCAGCCGCGACTTGAGCAACGGGCGTTAGGCAACTGTGTCCCGTCAGTTTGGCTTGATCTTCGAAGCCGTCAGGGAAGTAGCATTCGTGGACCAACACATCGACGTTTTGGATGAAGTCGATATAGGCCGCATTGGGTGTTGCGGTGGTGTCGGTGATATAGGCCAGTGTTTTTTGTACTCCAGAAATGCGAAAGCCATGACTGCCTCCCGGATGCTCCATGACAATCGAATCGACCGTCACCCCGGGAACTTCAACCGAAGATGCCAGTGGCACTAATTCAAAATTGGGGCCGACCGGAAAAAGATCACTGGCGTACAGGTGATTCTTGATCGCTTCGATTTTGTCGGCGGCGACATGGACGGTAACCCGTTCCATGGATTTTTCATGCAGAACGTCGTAGAGAAAAGTCAGCCCAATCGAATGGTCTAAGTGAACGTGCGACATGAAAATGTCAAGCGTTTTTGTTTGGATCAAATCACGGACGCGAAACATTCCCGTGCCTGCATCAAAAATGATTCCCAATTCAGGGATCATCATGCACGCGGTCTGCCGTTGTTCATTGGGATGATAGCCCGTTGTTCCCAAAAAGTGAAATTTCACAAGAAGTGTTGCCTTATTAAGAACAGCGAAAATTTTCGTAGCCAAAGTTGTAAGACTTTGGACGCCCTACCAGAAAAATTATCCAATCGCTTGCGAGATTGGCTACGGGAAGACGCTACATCGTATTGAGTGAGGGGTAATTCGGCGCCGATTATATTAGCACAGCGACTCGACTAGGTTCAGCTATCGCCCGAAAAGATTGCCAATCCCCTTAATCAGTTCCTTTTCTAGGTTCGGCTGAGCGGTTGCGCCGCCAGTGGCGGGAGCTGCCGCATTCCCCTGCCCTACAGCAACTGGCGAGCCCGGCCCGGGGGCCGATTGTGCGCCTCCGCCCAGAAATCCACCCAGCCGATTTTGCATCTGCTGCTGCAATGATCCGCCAAGATTTTCCTTCAACTGGTTGCCCAAGTTCTGTTGAAGTTTGTCTTGTAACTGCGATTGGAGTTGGTTCTGAACTTTGTTGATTTCGCCGCCCAGTTTCTTATTGAGCTGACTTTGATATTGGTTGAGCTTCGGGCTGATTTTGTCAGCAAGAACTTTGTTGATGGCATTTCCGGCAGCCGCTTTGGCCAGTTGACCAGAGAAGCTTCGAATGGCTTGGCGGTCGAGTACAGGTTTTGAAACTGTTCCCGTGATTGGGATCGAAATCGCCTGACCTTTGAGGCCGTCCAAGTATTTGGAACTGGTCAACCACGCTTCGGGGATAGGGATACGGGCAACCATGTTGACGCTTTGGTCCAGTCCCACGCTGCCACTGGTTTCAATTTCAATGTCATCGTGAGAGAACCGAATTCCCTCGTGGTAGACGCGCCCATTTTCAACCGAGATGGGCACTGTCTGTTGAGACATCTTCAACCAAGTGTTGTAATCACGATTGGCGCTGACCTTGTCAGGCCTGATGATGGATTGAAGTTGCTTTGCTGCACCGATTAACTGTTCGGCCATCGGGCCGGCGCTAACGACGACGTTCTGTAATGTCACCGTTGCACGAGCACGCATCTTTAACGGATCGTACAGCGGCACTTGGACGCCGTCTGAGTCAATCGAAAATGTTCCTTCGGCCGATGTCGCGTCGGCGGCAAGTGGGTTGATATATTTCAGCGCCGAAGCACAAGTCTCAGGAGTCATCTGAACTGAATCAAGGATCCGTTGCCGGTCCAGATATAGCACCGGCTCACTCGATCGCAGGTCAATCTTGGGACTCATTTGAATCTGGCCGCCGGAGAATGCCGTCGGACTGATCGCTGTCGAAACGACTGCTTGGTCAATGATCACTTCGGTGATGCCTTGGCCGATTGGCATTTCCAATACTTTGCCGCCAGCCCATGCGACGCGCGTGCTGGCCTGTAGGCTCGAGGAGATGAAGGGAGCCGGTCCACCAGTGGAACCATCGGGGCCAATGGAGGGGCTTTCAAAAATGGGACCACGCACAACGAACGGTTGTTCGCCCGTCCCTGTGAGCCGTACCGTGCGCCCCGTGTAGACATCCAACAGCGAATTGACCAATTCCCAATTCGGATTCCAGACACCGTTTAAATCGGTGACCAACCGCCCGGATAGCTCGCCGATGGTTCCCGATGCGTTGGCCGAAAGCGTGTTGGATGAGAGCTGCATCTGGTTGAGCGCAATCGCATCAAAATCATTTGCCAGTTTGACAGCGCCGCTTAAACCGACTTGTTTCTCTGTCCAGACCGGCATCATATTGGATTGTTGGCTGACCATCTGGAAAGCGCCTCCCGTCTGACCTGCGTTGCGGTTGCTACTTTTCATGGCGGCCGTTAGTTCAGCAATTTTCATATCGACGATTCCGCCGATGCCGCTGGCGTCGGAAGTCAGTCGCACGGTCCCCTCGGCGTCACCAAAGAGAAAAACAGAATCATCCGTCGGAGACAGTTGCAACCAATCTGCCACGCGGTTGACATTGGCTCGCAGCGCAACGTTGCCGCTCAATTGAATGTTGTCGTTGGCGATGAGCTGCAGGTTCTGACCACTGGCCGATACGGCACTCGAGGAAAATGTGGTGTCGGCGATATCGACCACACCCGAATTTAGATCGTACTGAAGATTAGCTGCACCCGTCACTTGCGGTTCGCGGATGATCAAACCATATCCGTCAAATCGTGGTTGCGCGAGCGTAAAATTTAAGCCTGAGAGAATCAGTTTGTTCGCGCTGAGTGCAACTCCGGTGCTAAGATCCAGATCGCCGCCGGCTTTAATGTCGCCCAAGTCAACGAAATTTTGGATGTGTCTCAGATAACCGCCGGCGTCTCCGATTGCCCGCGCGTTGAAGTTCCAATCGGAGTGCGCTGCGAGGTCGGGAATGGGTTGGGCTAATTCGATCACGATACGTTCACTGCCAAGGTCAGTATTAATCAGCCCCGAATCGACGCGCATTTCTCCACTAGAGAGCGCATTGAGAGCCGCTTCGAACTGGATGGTGGCACGATTCTGTTTCCAGTCAGGCAGTCCTGCCATGGCGACGCGCGGATTAGTAACGACAAAGCTGCCAATCATATCAATGGGGCTGTCGTGAACCATACCCGGTGCATTGTTGACGTTTGGATTGCCACTCAGTTGCCAGCCAAATTTTCCGTCTAGGTTGCCACCGAACGCCATTTGTTGCAGATCGACAAACTGCCCGATTCGTTGTGTCAGTAAGTCCAAATCACCTTTGAAATCAAAGACGCCTTCGTACAGGTTGGCGTTGCCTACCACCGTCAGGAAATCTGTCTTGCACTGAACATTCTTTAACGCTAAACCGGTTTGATCGCTGGCCAGCACGCTCGATAGATTAATCGGTTCTTGCCAGATGATTTCTTGCCCGCCACGCCGGGCTTTAAGATTTGCCATGTCAACGTTCATCAATAACTGGCGTTGCTGCGAGCCAATTTGGAAATTCGCGATTCCTGATTGCAACTGCAAATCTTGATGGGTATGAAAGGTGGAAGGCAACATCTGCATTAGGCGAGCCAGATCCAGATTGCCATGCATTTGGAAGTTGGAGTCGGGCAGTTGTCCGCGCGCGGCAAGACGATGGACGTCGGCTATTTCGAATTGGCCGTTTGCCTCAACGCGGCCAACGTCACTGATCAGCTGAAATTGATCTGCCCACAGCGTCGATGGCGAAAGGTTAATTTTGCCAGTGGCTTTGGCGCTTGCCAAACGGAACACGTCGTCCCCCAATATCTCGTTAGAGGCGAGTTGCAGTTCGGTGAGGTTCATCGACTCAACGGTTGCCTGAACATGAGACGACTGTAGATCGCAGGATGCTTTTAGTTGGCAGTTGAGACTTCCCGCGACGGCGGTTGGTCCAACGAATCGTTCGGCCAACGGGCCAAGAATCGACAAGGGAAGCGTCTGACTTTGCACCGCCACATCAACCGATTCCATTTGTATCTCGGTCTGGCCCCGATCGAGCGTCGCGATCAGATCGATATTCCCGCTGCCTTGAGGGATGGGAGTTCCCCCAGCGTCAATGGAAAACGGTGTGACGCGACACTGGAGACTGGAAGCCACAGCAGCATCAGACGACTTCACTTGTGCATTTGCATTGACTTGATCGACCGACCAAGCGCCTTGACTGGCGACGGAGGTGATCGACGCCGCGCCATCGATGATACTGACCGACACGCGCGGTACGGAAATCGAAGAGGTCGATGCCGTGGCTTGAGTTTGATTCTGTGATGGCGATGCGGCCAAGTAGTTTGCTAGGACGTCTTCGAGGTTGCTGCCGTTGTGACGAAGCTGGAGGTTGAGGACGGGTTGAGTGAGTTCGAAGTGGCCGTAGTCGGCACTGCCGAGGTTGCTCAAAGCGCTGCGCGCGAAGGACCACAGGCGATTGGACGATTTGACCTCCGCAATGCTGACGACCGCTTGCTGATTGGCGTCCAGCAGGGAAACATTCTTAAGTGTCAATGGTTGAAACCAACCGGTCGACGCGCGGCCAATTTTGAGTTGCCCATTCAAGTCGCCGGTGAACATGTTGATCGCGCGTTGCTCAAGGCCCATCAGGGTCACGACGTTGGGCAATACGAGAATTAGTCCCAACAACAGCAAAAGCGCGTACGGCCAGCGACGGCGGCGCGGCGAATACTCTTCCTCGCGCGATGGCGCGGAGGACGGTTCGGTGGGGTGGTTTGTCTGGCGTCGGTCACGTAACTGTGACATGGCAGCATCCTTGCTTCCTGAAGTCAGTTTAAATCGTTGTCTGCATGGAGGTAGGACAGACCTCAGGTCTGTCGATTCGCAGGCTAAGCGCAGTGATAGTCTAGTGGTTTGTCAAAGCTTAAAATTGGGATTCCGAATGTTAGCCGTTTGGGCGCTAGCCCCGGTTTTGCGTGACGGAACCGTGGCTAGCGCCAAAACGGCTAACCCAAGAATCAAGCTTTGACAAACTACTTGAAGCGCATCGTACGCTACTTGCAGTTGAAAGTTCTCACCGGAGTTTAGGCGTGTCGACAGTCGGCGAACATAGAGAAGCAGTGCTAGCGAGAGCCGCATCACTACCTAGCCGCCACCGGGCTTAACCGATCAGCAAATGTCCCGAGTCATCCCCGTCACCCGATTCCCAGACGCGGCGGACTTCTCGTAAACCGTAGCAACATAAGTCGTACTGGGCACTTAATCGTTCTAGCAGCCCGCTAGGAACAATGTCGTCTCGGCCCGACTCGATCGCGCTGGCCATCAAGTACGCGCGTTTACCGAAGGTGCGGTAGACATCAAATTTGCTGTCATGGTTACTGGCGTCGGTCTGCCGCAAAGCCTCTGGGTAGACACCGGCCCAGAACAAAGTGAAATCGCCAATGTGTTGATGAAGTTCGCGCTTTGCATCACCCAAACGGTGAGACGCTTCGATGACCATCTCAGGAACTGATTGCAGACGTTTGCCACTGACACCGCGCACGCGGTGTACAACATCACTGTGAACGAAACGAATTAACAGATCGCTCAAATAGTCGATCATTGGCGGATCGACAACGCCCAGATGAGACTGAAACGTGGATTCGGCCAAGCCCGCAAAATACCGATGGACTGCCGAATCAGACTTTCGATTCATAAAGACCTCCCGAGAAACCAATCGCGGTCCTCATGACCGCCCGATCCTCTATTTCTACAGTAGTCCGTTTACGTAACGCCGGTCAAGTGAATTTTTTACAATTCTTAAAGAGATGCCGTGCTGTTTCTGCACAGGTAGCCGAATTCGCCAGACTTTCGATGGCCTGAGACAAAACTTTCCAATCTCTGGCGAGATCGACTGTAGACGATTGCGCACGGGTCATTCTTCTACCACGTCTGCCGGTGATGGTTGCGGCGTCATACTCGTGCGACCAAAATCGACTCTGCTGCCTTTGGTGATTTCCTGAATCGTCTGGGAGATCTCTGAATTGATTTTTGGCGCAACTTGAATGTTGCAGGGCAGCGTTACGGTAAACGTACTGCCTTTGCCGACCACACTGGACAGTTCGATCTCGCCGCCAAGCAAAATGCATAGCTCTTTCACGATCGACAATCCCAAACCGGTCCCAGATACCTCGCGTGTTAAACTGTCGTTGCCGATCGCCGATGGCCCCTGACGAAATTTCTCAAAAATGATTTCCTGATCCGATTCGGCGATTCCAACACCCGTATCCTCGACTTCCAGTTCAATCAAATCGACTTCATCATCCACGATCCGATTGGCACGCACGATGATTCGCCCACCCTCAGGAGTGAATTTGATGGCGTTGGAAATCAAGTTGGTCAGAATCTGTCGAAACTTGATTTTGTCTTGGAACAGCGTCGTCAACTGTGGATCTTCATGAAAGATCAAGGCAATACTCTTCTGATCCGCGAGCGAGCGGACCATGTCATACAACCGCCGCACCATCAGCCCAATCTCAAACTCGCTGGGGCGCATCTCCATTTTTCCGGCTTCCAATTTCGCCAGATCGAGAATGTCGTTAATTAGATCCAGTAATAGCCGCCCCGAGTCACGGATGTTTTTGGCAAAACGAACCTGTTTGGTCTCCAGCCCTTTCGCACTTTCGAGGATTTCGGAAAATCCAATGATGCTGTTGAGTGGCGTGCGAAGTTCATGGCTCATGTTGGCCAAGAATTCACTTTTCACTTGGTTGGTTTCATACAGCTTCAGATTTAACTGCGCCTGTTCGTCTACTTTCGCATCCAAATCGTCATTGACGCCACGCAACTCGTTTTGTGTGTCCAGCAGGTGGCGAACCATTCGATTGAACGATTTGGAAAGACTCTCGAATTCATCGCCGGTAAACAGTTCGGCCCGCACATCCATTTGGCCGCGACTAATTTCATCCGAAACATCCTGCAAGTGTTTGAGCGGCTTCATCACGACGTACCGCACAATTAACCAACACGCCAGCACCGAAAAAACAGCCGTGACGATGGCAACCGAAATTAAAATCGCACGGTTGTTGTTGATGGCCTTTTTGGCAGATTTGTAATCTAGTTTGATCCGCATGAACGTCGGCGGTATCTGCTCCCTGCGATCAAACATCAATTGCTCGATTTCTTCGAGCCCATCTGCCGCCGCCATCTGTTCTAGCCGCTGAGCTTCTGAACCGGTTGCGTCATGGCACAGAATACATTTGCCTTTAAATATGACCGGGGCATAGTAAACATAGTTTTCATCGAAAGTGAAATCGTCTTCGACCACGGGCTGTGCCAGCGGATCGTTGTGGGGCTTGAGGAGCGGTTGTTCGGCAGTTTGTTTGGCGGCGGCTTGAGGATCAAGCGCCGCTTCGAACGCCTTTCGGTTGTAGATCGATTGCTTTTTTTGCGCCGCATCGGAGATCCGCCGCAACCTAGCTATCTCACCCGGGTCGGTTGCAACCAACGGCGACAACTGGTTGCGCGTGCGCGTATCATCCAGCACGATCGTGTTAGCCTCATACTTAATCGTCTGGCCTTCCTTGCTGATCACGTCGTAGAGATCTTCCAGCGCAGTGGTTGTGTTGGGGGATTCTTGAAAGGCGACGCTGCGCAGGTGGGTCCGCAGAATGAAATCACCGACCAGTCCTTTGGCCCTGTCACGTGTGTTCTTCTGAATCGTCTCTTCGGTGACCCCGTTGACCCAGAGAAACGAACCGCCAATCAACAGCAACAGGCACACCCCGAACAGGATCAGGATTTTCCTCTCTAGGGACGATTCGCCCAGAACGCGTTTGATTCCGCGATACGACATGGAGCCTTTGAAGGGGGAACAAGCAAGGAAACTAAGTCAAGAAAACTAGGTCACTTCTATTGTAGAAGCGACTGCAGGCGGTATCTATAGCATTACAGGGCACAGTTTACAGGGGACAGTGTTTATTTCTGTACCCTGTAAACCTGTACTCCGTTAGCTTCCTACAGCATGTCTTGCGGATCGATGTCGATCATCCATTGGACATCGTCCACCGGTTTGATCTTCTTTTTGGCTCGCATCATCACATTTTGTAGAACGCCGCTTGCGGTCGTGCCAACCATCATATGAAAGCGATACTGCCCGCGTAGTTTCTCCGCCGGCGCGACCGAAGGCCCCAATACCTCAACAGGCGTATCGAGCGCGCTGGCCGATAGTTCGATCGACTCGGCAATGTGCTCCGCCATTTGTTCGGCCTTGGATTGAATCGGGCTGCGAATCACCAGTCGCGCTAAATGACCAAACGGCGGCCACGCCAGTTCCTCACGCTCCGGTAACTCTAGTTCGGTAAATCCGATGTAGTCGTGGCGCGTGGCGGAGATGATTGTTTTGTTATCGGGGTTGAATGTTTGGACCAGCACGCGGCCACCCTTTTCTCCGCGCCCCGTGCGACCGGCCACCTGCGTCACCAAGCCAAAGGTGCGCTCGGCGGCGCGGAAATCGGGCAAGTGCAACGCCGTGTCCGCATTGATTACACCGACAAGGGTAACGTTGGGAAAGTCCAGCCCTTTGGCAATCATCTGGGTGCCCAGCAAAATCTTGATTTCGCCAGCGCGAAATTTGGCGAGTGTTTTTTCGTGACTGCCCGGCTTGCGCATCGTGTCGGTGTCCATCCGCATGATCGGAACGTCGAACAGCGCTTCGACCTCCCGTTCCAATCGCTGAGTACCTAGCCCAGAGAACCGCACTGATGGATTTCCACAATCGCTGCAAACTTTAGGTTCAGCAATCGTGTGGTCACAGTAATGACAGACCGCTTTTTTTCCCTCGGCGTGATGCGTCAGCGGGATCGAGCAATCCGGACAGTACTCGACATGCCCGCAGCCGGGACACTGAATCCGAGTCGAAAATCCACGACGATTGAGCAACAAGATCACTTGGCCGTCCGCGTTGAGCGCGGACTGAATCTCCTGCCGGAGTTTCTGGCTGATTGGACTGAAACGTTTACGACCTCCAAAATCAACGCGCAGGTCGATGGTCGCCACGTCCGGTAACGGTCGGTCGGCAACGCGATTTTCCAGCGTCAGCAATTGGTACTTTTTTTCCCGTCCGCGCTGCCAACTTTCCAGTGACGGGGTTGCCGATCCCAAAATTAGCGGCACACGTTCATTGGACGCACGCCAATCGGCAACATCGCGCGCGTGATAACGGGGCGCTTTGTCCTGTTTGAACGAACCATCGTGTTCTTCGTCCAGTACGATCAATCCCAGCCGAGGCGTCGGCGCAAAAATGGCGCTGCGCGCGCCGATGATGACTTGCACCTTGCCGGCTGCGATCTGTTTCCAGTGCCAAGCGCGCTGGGCCGAGGTTAAATGCGAATGTAGCACGGCCACATGATCGAATCGGGCGCGAAAGCGCTGGCGAGTTTGCGGAGTCAGGCTGATCTCGGGGACCAGTACGATTGCCTGTCGCCCAAATTCGACCACTTTCTGGATGGCTTGAATGTAGACTTCGGTTTTTCCACTGCCGGTAATCCCACGTAGCAAAAATGTCTTGTGTGAATCGGATTCGACATGGTGGCTGATCGCGTCGAGTGCCTTTTGTTGTTCGTCGTTGAGCGTAAAATTTGCCTGCCGCTGCTCGGGAGCGATGTCGTGGCGTTTCTGCTGAACGCGGCGTGTGTTGGTGACAATCAAACCGCGCCGTCGGAGCGTTGAAATGGGGCCTTGCGTACATCCAACCGTTTCGCCAAGCTCTCGTGGCGTCCAGTCTTGGCGGGATCCGTCAAGTGTCTGGAGAATGGTCGTTTGCAGCGGCGTTAGTCGGTGGTCGTCAAGATTGTTCAACACGTCGTCGGCCACTCGAATGAACAACATCTCACGCGTGCCCGCATCGTTGCGAACCCCCGTCGGAATGATTGTCTCGATGACGATGCCCAACTCGCAAACGTAGTGCCGGCTGATCCACTGAGCCAGCTCGAGTAGCGCTGTCGAGATTAGCGGAACCGGATCGACCACGCGCTGGATCGGTTTGAGTTTTCCCGGATTGACGGAGGCGGCCAATTCGTGAAAAGGCCCAATGACTTCAATGCAGTAGCCCGTCATTTTGCGGTTGCCGCGTCCGAGAGGCACCTCAATTCGGACACCCCGTTTGACCGCCGATTCAAGCTCGGCGGGTATCGAATAATCGTAGGGCCCGTAGGGTTTGTCCGCAAAAACAATTCGCGCGGCCAACCAGTCGTCTTGGTCGTCCAATTCCCAAGGCTGGGGCGCGGTGTCGAAAAGAGAATTTTGCGCTTTGGCCATTGCGTCGTACTAGGGTGTGCTGAGAGTCGTCGATCGGGTGGTTTGGCGGTCCCACAGCATACCAAAAAACGAGAGTCGGACAGGCTTCGAGCACTGGAAGCCTATCCCACTGGACGCGCTTTTGCTATTTTCTTCCCCCAGATATTCGGGCAACTCATGCCCGTGCAAAAACCGAACTGGAAAAATTTATGCGTGTAGGAATCTTTGGCGGGTCGTTTGACCCAATTCATCAGGGACATCTAATCCTCGCCGAGCAATGTCGTCAGCAGGCGAAGCTTGACCAAGTATTGTTTATCCCCAGCGCCCAAGCTCCTCACAAGGAACAGGGTGCCACCGCCACTGACCGACAGCGCATAGAAATGGTCGATCTTGCGATCGGTGGCCACCCTGCCTTTCTCCGGTCCAGTATCGAGATCGACCGCGGCGGCGTCAGCTTTACCGTCGACACCTTG
>CALKXO010000168.1 GCA_938003615.1 uncultured Pirellulaceae bacterium
GAACATTGAGCCCGCTAACGCCGGCAAGCTTCATACAAATCAGACGATCAAATGGTCGAAGAACGCGCGGCACGCTTGCGTCGGCATACCATTCTCCGGCAGCAAACCTTCTTTAGTTGACACGCAAACCGCCAATACAAACTTGCAAAGAAAACCTACTGCGCTAATAAATAGACAGCAAAGGTCGCCAGCCAGTGTTCGCCCTCATAAGCGCCGCTGAAGACGTAGCCGAATCCTTTTTCGGCATGCGCGGCAGCACTTTGTTCAAGAAGATCCACGCGTGAATCATCTGCGGGCAGACCACTTGCGATTCCACGCAAACACCAGGCTCGGGCAAGGTCCAGCCCCGCCAAGTGCACGATGTAGCCGTCGGTCACATCGCTTACGTCCACAGGAATCAATAAATTTCCACCGTCGCCATCGCGCAGAGATGGCAAAAATCCATCGAACCATTTGACAAATTCCTCGCGCACAAGCACCCGCCGCATTAAATCGGCCTCGTTCAAACACGACGAAAAGAAGTCTTGCCCCGAGGGCTCATAGACGATCGGATAGTTACGGTCCTTCAGATAGAAATACTTCGCACGATCAACAATCGCCTTCTCCAACGGCTTATGCTTGACGGCTCTGGCGTAATCCAAAATGAAGGCCAAGCCAAAGCCAGAGTCTGCGTGAACGCCGGTGCGAATTGGATAGGAGAGTTTGGGGAGGTAATCTAGCGTGCGCTGAACCAACAAATATTCCAATGGCCTGAGATTTGACCGCCATTGACGCGCCTCATCGTCGTCCCAGCCATCAAGTTCTTCCACTAACTTTAGATACCACGCCCAACCGTAAGTCCGCTCGAACGTCTTGTGCTCGTCAGCCAAAAAATAGGCCAGCTCGGCGTCCAAGTTTTCCTTGGTCAGGTTGATCGCAAGATTCTCACGAATCGTTTTGCAAACCGAGTGCTGCGGGTAGTCCTTGAGCAACCGGACCAGCATCCAGTGGCCGTGAACGCTACTGTGCCAGTCGAAGCAGCCGTAGAAAGCCGGGTGGAGCGCCTTGGGGGATTTAACCGCTTCCGGCCCAGCCAGCACGTTGCTCGGCTTGTTAGGATACTCGCGATGAATGTTCTTGAGCGCTAGTTGAGCAAACGCATCGACTTGAGCATCGGAAAGAGGCTGGCCTAGTTTTGGCACGGTGACCATCGTTGGCTCATCGGAATTTTTGTGTCCATCGGAATTCTTAGTCTCTTGGGTGTGGGCAAGAAGCGTCATGCAAACGGTGGAAAAAACAAACAGTAAAAAAGTTGCTGTCCTGATCATCTGAGCCTCAATTGACCTAACTGAAATTACATTTCAAGGAATCAAAACAATTGTATCGTAAGGGCTGCATCGCTTGTACTGGTGAGTAGAACGCGACCGCCTACCGGTATGTCGTTAAACGATTTCGATTAATTTAAACGATCTCTCAGGGTTCGATCAAAAATAGATTTGATGTTCGCTCGGCTTGGCGTTAGCCGCGCCAGCCCGGTTTTGCGCAACGCAACCGTGACGAACGGGCTGTTGATTTAGTGCAGATCATAGGCTTCAAGAAAATCTTCCCGTCGGCACCAACACATTTTTTTTTGCGATATCGGCTCGCTGGTGTTATGGGCGGACTGTTTCTTTGCCTATTCGCTCCTGCCTGCTTTAAATTATCATCGTTTTGCTTTCTTTTAAAAACAACGCGCGTACCGTCTGCCACACGGGCGTCAGTTTCTTCAAGTTGAATCCCGTCGAAGCCCACAGCTATTCCTGATTCACCCTGTCAATTCCGTAGAGCAAGAACCGACGCAAATCAAACATCGTTTTGATCACCGCAAAGGGTAACTCACCGAAATGCTGCCGACGCTTGTACGCGATTTGGGATTCGTCGCATTGCATCCGTTCACGGTGCTGACGACGATGCGGTTCATGAACATCGTCGATTAACTCGCGACCGGATTCGTCTGACTTGCGAAGGCACTGCGCGGCAAGCTTACACGATCGGCAATCGAGACAACGATACGCCGTACGCTCAGCCGGCTTGCCAAGACTGTAGGTAATGCGGTGGGGCAGTGGCTTGACTGCCGGGCAATAGCAACCGTCTTGCGACGAGGCATACACGAAAGCTGTCTTATCGAACTTCTTGGTCCGTCAACTGATGGGAGGCTGCCCAACCAACTCTTGGGCGACTGGTTCCGTTGGGTCTTCACGAAGCGCCGGATTGGTTTTGCATTGGGTTTCGGCAAGCGTCCCAATCAGCTCAAACCCTTTCTCTTGAGCAGCAGCCAGCTGCTCAAGACGAGCTTGTAGATCAGCAATTGTTGCGTTCGGGGCTAAATCCGTTCATAGCTGCGGGGCCACCCGCAAACCATTCGTCCTCGCTACCTTTCTGTGTACGCTTCAAGCTACGATTTCGACGCGCGTCTATACGCAGCCTGCAACACTCGATACGAGGCGCGTGGCTAACGTTTATCTCGGCGGGACTCACACCCGCTAGTCAAACAGACCCTGCCAGTCCGCACGTGCATCACATTGACACTCATCATGGCTTCCTTGGGTGAGTTAAGGCATGAAAGTCCAAAAAGAAAACACTCGAATCAACCGGCGAAACGAAGTCCGGCTCTGCTGAGGAGCAACCGGACAAGGGATAGTCGGGGAAGACGAAGAGAAAATACAATCACAACAGGAGACCGACACAGCGCTGGCGTCAGCCGCACGGATAACTGAACCGACCGGAGCGAATCCGGGATCAAGCCA
>CALKXO010000169.1 GCA_938003615.1 uncultured Pirellulaceae bacterium
GTGGGGCGTTTATAGAATCGACGGTGATTCTGAGGAGTGGGTCGCAGGCAAAGCGGAGGCGGATGTTTACGAAACTTTGGCCCTGCCCTGCTTTGAACCGGAACTGAGAGAGTCACGACAAGAGTTCGATTGGGCAGAGAATGATGCTCTCCCTGATTTGATCACCGTCGACGACATGCGTGGCGATTTGCACATGCACACAACGGCGTCCGACGGTCGCGCGTCGATTGAGGAGATGGCGGCTGCCGCTCGGGAGCGTGGATTGGAATATATAGCGATCACCGATCACTCGAAACGTGTGACGATGGCCAACGGACTTGATGGTGAACGGTTATTGTCCCAGTGGAAGGAAATCGATGCCATTAATGCTGCCGCGGAAGACAATTTTGTGATTCTCAAAGGCGTCGAGTGCGATATCTTGGAAAATGGGGATATGGATATCGAGGACGAGGTGCTGCAAAGCGCGGATTGGGTAATCGCCAGCGTGCACTACGGACAGAATCAACCTCGTCAACAAATCACTGACCGAATTGTCGGGGCAATCTCAAACCCAAATATCACAATGGTGGCTCACCCCACAGGGCGGCTGTTGAATAAACGTGAGGCGTATGAATTGGATTTGGAGGCTGTTTTTCAGGCCGCGGTTGAACACGGGAAATTGCTAGAGCTTAACGCGAACCCGATCCGGCTCGATCTGAAAGACGTCTATTTGGCCTCCGCCAAGCGGCATGGCATACCGATCGTCATCAACACTGACGCACATAGACCAGCCGGTTTGGGCGACATGCGTTTCGGCATCAAACAGGCGCGCCGCGCGGGTCTAACGAAAGACGACGTAGCCAACACAAAGACGGTGAAGCAGCTACTGAAATTGATTGGCAAGGCTTAACTACTTCAGCCTACTTCAGCTTAACAAGTCAGTTTCACTTTTTTGCTGTAGTCGCCGAATGGCCATTCGCTATTTTGCTTCTTCGATTTCCCACGTATCGGTTCGGAATGGCGCCGCGGGAAGATCGGCCGAGTTGACTAAATTTCCTTTCGGATTGTTCGCCCAATTGTAACGAACGGCGGTCGGGTTTTTCACCTCGTCACTTGAGACGATGACCTGATTGCCTTGGCTTCGGTCGAGACGACCAACGGCCGAATGAAAGACCTGGTCATCACCAGCGATCGCAAACCCTTTAATTTCGTCACTTCGGTCGCTGGTTTTCAAACCATCGCCAACATGGTCCATGGAAACCCGACCGTAACCGTTGGCGGACGCCGTTGCCGCGACAGATTCGAATGAACAATAGATGGGGCTCGAGTAAAGGATGTCTTTCTGATAGGTCGTGCCGAGCGCCCATAGGGCAAGGCGTTTGCCGACGGCTTGTTTGTTCTTTGGGTGAATGTCCTTCGCCATGCCAACATCGGTGGTGATCGCGATGCCGGTATTTTGCAACTCGAGTGTTCTCATCTGAGACTCACGCAGCATCACCCAACCGGTGTTCTGCACAGGAGCGTCCGTGGGGGCATAAAAGTTTGGAAGTTGCGCTGTAATGAACGGGAAGTCACCGATCTCCCAGCGCGTTCGCCAATCGGTTATCAACATCTTAAGTTGTTCAGCGTAGAGTTCGCTGTTTTCGATTGTCTTTGCGTTGCGTTCGCCTTGGTACCAGATCGCCCCTCGGATTCCGAAGGGAATCAACGGGTGGATCATACCATTGAATAAGTTTGATGGCCTGTTTTGGTTGACCAAAGGATCTGTGCGTAGGCGGGGTTTTCGATCGGGTTTCTTCCCGTTTGCTTTCCGCTCTTTGGCTTTCTTCTGCCAGATTGCGACAGCTTTCGCATGTTGTAGCTCCGCTAGTTCCGCATCATAGGTTTTTATCCCCTCATCAAACTTCTTCATTTTTTCTGAAAGGGCTTTGTTGGTCTTCTGTGCTGAACGGCTGGTCCATGAGGCAACGTCCGTTCCGCCCCAAGAGCTATTAATCAAGCCGATGGGAACGCCGAGTTCTCTATGTAGTTTGCGACCGAAAAACCAAGCCGTGGCGGAGAAGTTGCCGACCGAATTTGGGGAGGCAATCGTCCAGTTGCCCTTGCAGTCATTCTGCAGTTTGGGCGTGGCATTTTTAGCAACAGTGATCATTCGAATGTTGGGCAGGTTGGCTAAGGCTTTTTCATTTTCAAAATTCTGAGCTCGATAAACTTCCATCGCCATGTTCGATTGGCCCGAGCACAGCCATACCTCGCCAATCAGGACGTCGGTTACAGTAACGGTACGATTCCCTTGAGCGACGACCTGATGAGGTCCGCCAGCCGGCATGGCTGCTAGATTGGCCGACCATTTTCCGTTTTCATCCGCCGTAGCGCTCGCCGTCTGATCCGCAATGGAAATGGTGACTTCATCGCCCGGCGCAGACCAACCCCAGATTGGAATGGGCTGGTCGCGCTGGAGAACCATATGATTGCCAAACACTCCAGCCAAACGCAACTGAGCATTCTGTGCATGAGTTGCCGAGGAAACGCAAACCCATATCAGGAAAGCGATGGCGAAACGAATCAGTGATTTGGGTTGCATGATTGGTCTTGGCATAATAGGAATGGCAGAATCTCTCCCGGTCGATTGTAGACCAAACGTACAGCCCGCGGCAATCAATGTTCGCTTAAGAAATGTTTATTTGTGACGATGGCTGACCGAAAGTGCTCACTGATGTTCAGGTCGATCTGGCAATTCGATCAGCTCTCGTGAGAAGGGGGATCGGATTTCTTATTCTACTGCGGGACATTCACTTGCAGACGGTCTTGATGGGTGCCATTTGCTGGAACATTTGCCGCATCAATTCCATTTCGACTTTCATTTTTGCCGCTTCCCTCGATTCCGACTTTTTTACGCAGCTTCCGAATGAGATTGTTCTTGCGCTTGATACGCATCTCAAAATGAGCTTTTAGTTCCAGCACGTATTTGCGGGCGCGATTTTCGACCAACCTATTGAGTTCCGATTGGTTCCCTTGTGCCCCCACATAGGCGCCGCGGCCGGTATCCTGAATCTGTCGTTGGAGAGCTGCTACCAATTTGGTTTGGTGAGTCAGGTCTTCTTTCAACTTCTTGGCCGTCTCAAAATACTCTGTCGCGAGCGCTTTCATGTTTTGGTTTTGTTCGGTCAGTTCATTGATCTGATTTTGATTCTCACGATACCGAGTTTTGTAACTGACCATTTTGTTAGCCAGTGTCTTATAGCTTCTGCGGTTGACTGCTGCGACGGACAGTTCTTCTTGCAATTGTACCAACTGAGACTCACTGACCGCAAGTTTTTCCCTTGCCTCTTCACCGTTTGTCTTCTCTGTTTGTAGCTCCTGCTGTAGCACTTCAATCTCTCGCTTCAAGGCTTCCAAGTCAGCTGTTAATTCTGTCTTGCGCTGTGCCTCGCTGGATTGATTCGCCTTCAATGTTTCCTCGGCCGTGGATAAATCGGCTTCAAGTTGGGAGATGGCAGTCGATTGCGTGCTTAGTACTTGCTCTAGCCGAGAAACGTCTGCTTGCAATTGGATCTCGCGCTCTCCTGCATTGGCTTGGCTATTGCCAAGGGCCTCCTCCGTTTTCTGTAAGTCAGCTGCGAGTTGAGAAGAGGAAGACGCGAGAGTGCTGAGCTCTTGTTCCAAACGAACGACCTCCGCTTGGAGTTCTGTTTCGCGTTGTCCTTCACCGGCGTTAGCAGAAGCAAGCGCCTTCTCTGCGTTTAATAGGTCGGACTCGAGTCTGGAAAGGGCGGTCGATCGGGCGTTGAGTTCATCTTTGAGAAGCTTCTCTTGCGCTTGGAATTCAACTTCGCGCTGCTGCTCATTCGTTTGGCTGTCGATGAGGGCTTCCTTAACCTTTAGTAAATCCTCTTCAAGTTGCAATGAGGCTGCCGTACGGGTGTTGAGCTCATGCTCAAATCGTTCCAGCTCCGCTTGTAGTTTCTCTTCGTATTGCTGCTCAATCGATTTGCTTGTCTCTAGCGCCTCCTGAGCATTCTGTAGTTCTGCCTCAAGTTGAGCGGAAGCTGCGGCTCGGGCGTTGAGTTCTTGTTCGAATCGCTCCAGTTCTTCTTGTAAATTTCTCTCTTGCTGCTGTTGAGTCGTTGTTCGTTCGCTAAGTGCCTTTTCTGCTTCTAGCAGATCAGCCACAAGCAAAGAAGATTTCGCTGTTTGTGCATTGAGTTCCTGTTCCATGCGATCGACGGATAATGCTA
>CALKXO010000170.1 GCA_938003615.1 uncultured Pirellulaceae bacterium
TTGCCGTCGAGACATGGTCAGATTCCTTTCCGACTGAATCGTTTTCAGTTAGGTGTTATGGGGGAATCTGACCTTTTTTCATAATGTGATTAACATGAAAAGCCCATTTTTAGCGGGTATAAACTCTTCACGGCGTTGGGGAACGCCCCAGCTGGGCACATCCGGTGATTTTGGATGGAAAACTCTATCTACGCGAGGGAGATAAGATACTCTGCTACAACCTAAGCTCGAAGAACCGGCTTTTTTCTTCGTCAACCCTCTCCTTCGATGAGAAGTTGTTTTGCGGAAGTCTGTTGTTTGACTCGTTTTTTTACGGTACATTCCAGCTGCGCCATAGATTAATCGCCTGTCGAACTAACTTGGCTCATGACCTTGCGTGATGTTAGCGTCTCTCAAAATCAACCGTCAATGCTTCATATCAACTCTACAATCGGACACGTTTTTGCAATCAGTTGCTTGATTGTTTCGATGTTCGCTTTTGTTCCTTATGGCAGCGAGGGCCTCGACAGTGTTGAGGTCGCAGTCGCTTCGGTTGTCATTGAAGCCGAAGAGGGAAAACTGCTTGCCTCACGTCGAGGGTTCCGAAAACGAGTCAAACGAGCTCGAGTGAGGGTCTCAATTTGCGATCCTTACGCCTCGGCAGCGGACAAGCGGTGCCGATTCTTCTTCAAAACAAGTGAACGCGATTCGATCAACGGTTCCGGTTGCTATCTCCGAATCTAGGTCTACTCGGACTTGATAAATTTCAGGTTAAACGAGTACTCTTCACCTCAATTTGAGCCTCCTTAGGCGTCAAATCCCTGAGTTTTTTTCTATAAACGCGATGTACGAACCGATGGACACAAACCGTCCAGCGGATTCAGATTCGCAAAACACGAGACCAACTGCGTCGTAACTTTTGAGGCAAACCAATGCAACGTACCGGACCACTCGACATTTTCAAAGAAGCCAAACACTGGAAATCCGATGTACCTTCGGGCCTGATCGTTTTTCTCGTCGCCATCCCACTTTGCTTAGGCATCGCACTGGCCTCAGGCGGGTCAGCCATGTCCGGCATTATTGCTGGAATCGTCGGCGGATTAATCGTGACTTTATTCAGTAATTCACAACTAGGTGTAAGCGGTCCGGCCGCTGGCCTTGTCGCGATTGTTGCGCCCGCGATTCTAACACTTGGCTTTCAGAACTTCCTGCTGGCCGTTGTTTTGGCTGGTGTGATTCAGTTTGTCCTTGGAGTGCTCAAAGCAGGCACCATCGGATACTACTTTCCCACTTCGGTCATCAAAGGCATGCTCGCGGCTATCGGCTTGATCATCATCCTTAAGCAAATCCCGCATGCAGTTGGCTACGACCAAGACTACGAAGGCGACATGGCGTTCTCGCAAGCCGACGGCCATAACACGTTTACTGAGATCTACTACGCGATTTGCAGCCCGAGCATCGGCCCAGTCATTGTCACACTAGTTTGCTTGGCCATTCTGATCCTTTGGCAGACTAAATCGATCACAAAGTTCTCGTGGAGCAAAATTATTCAGGGACCTCTCGTAGCGGTTCTCGCCGGTATTCTGCTCAACCTCGCGCTTACCCCAACTCCGTTGAAGATTGACAAAGACCACTTGGTTCAACTGAATCCCGCTACCGCAAAGAAAATCGCGGGAGTCCATGACGATCATGCCGAACCGGACACGACCGCTAAATCAGATCCCGAGGGCTTCAAGTTTATCTTTCCTCACTTCAAACCCTCCGAAATCACGTCATCCAAAATGGAACTTGGTCATGGTTCCCATGGTGGTGGAAACGCAACTGCAGCCCTTGCTATCGAGGACGCAACGACGCAATTAGAGGAATTTGGTAAGAAGCTTGAGAAGATCACCGACGATTCAATTTCAAAAATCCTGACGCCTGCAATCGTCGGTTTACGCGAGTCATTGAGTTCGTCCAGCGCTGCAGTCGATGCAACCGCATCGAAACTAAAAACGCTCGAAGCCGCAATCGAGAATGTTCCAGACAGGAACATCGCTACGGGTATGCAGAATACCATCGCCAAGATTCGGACAGCAATTCAGTCGGAGGAAGATCCAACAGGAGCCATTTCGCCGTTTCGAGCAGCAACCATGATTCTCATTACGGCGCTGACGATCGCAATCGTTGCTAGTTTGGAATCTCTACTTTGTGCCGAAGCCACCGACAAACTGGATCCACAACGCCGACAGACAGACCTGAACCAAGAATTGCGTGCTCAAGGAATCGGAAACTTCGTTTCCGGATTGATTGGCGGACTGCCGGTTACACAGGTGATCGTACGAAGCTCCACCAACATTCAGTCGGGGGCTCAGTCGCGATTCGCATCTTTCGTGCACGGCATCTTTCTGATCGCGTGCGTGGTCGCAATTCCACAAATCCTTGAGTTGATCCCGCTTGCTAGTCTTGCCGCGATCCTGTTTGTGGTCGGCTATAAATTGGCTCATCCCTCGAAGTTCAAAGAGATGTTCAACAACGGGTGGTCTCAATTCCTGCCTTTCATCATTACCATCATCGCCATCCTGCGTACGGATCTGCTGATTGGGATCGGAATCGGACTAATTGCATCGCTGTTCTTTATTCTTCACAGCAGCTACTTCAAGTCGCTATGGATCAGCGATGAAATGATTGACGGTCAAAAAGTCTATCGCCTGACGCTTGCCGAGCGTGTGTTCTTTATCAACAAAGGTAACATCCAGAC
>CALKXO010000171.1 GCA_938003615.1 uncultured Pirellulaceae bacterium
GTTGGCGTTCTTGACAGGCATACTGCCTGATCTTGGAGAGTACCCGAGCTACTTGTTGGATAAATAGCCCTTTGTGAATTAGCGGGACAAGTCATTCGCAGCAAGCGAATTATTTTAAATATTTAGAAATTCAGAGACTGACTTACATGTTAAACCTGGACGCAAAACTCCCCGGTGGCCCGATTGAGGAAGCTTGGACAAACCACAAGGACCAACTGCGACTGGTCGGCCCCAACAATCGACCCAAGTACAAGGTCCTCGTTGTTGGAACAGGCTTGGCTGGTGCATCGGCGGCAGCATCAATGGCAGCGATGGGCTATCAGGTGGAAAGTTTCTGCTTTCAAGATTCGCCACGTCGCGCTCACAGCATCGCCGCTCAAGGGGGCATCAACGCGTCGAAAAACTATCGTAATGATGGCGATTCGACTTGGCGTCTGTTCACCGACACTCAAAAGGGTGGCGACTTCCGCGCTCGTGAGGCCAACGTTTATCGTTTGGCGGAACTGAGCACGGCAATCATCGATCAATGCGTCTCTCAGGGGGTTCCTTTTGCCCGGGAGTATGGTGGGAAGTTGGCCAACCGATCCTTTGGTGGTGTACTGGTGGAGCGTACGTTCTACTGCCGCGGTGAAACGGGCCAGCAATTGTTGTTGGGTGCTTATTCGGCGATGCAGGAGCAAATTGCAGCTAAACGCATCAAGATGCACGCGCGTACCGAGGTCATGGACTTCATCGTGGTCGACGGGAAAATGCGTGGCTTGATCACACGTGATCTGGTCACTGGAGAACTGAAGCGTCACTCGGCGGACGCCGTTGTGTTGGCCACCGGTGGCTACGGAAACGTTTTCTACTTGTCGACCAACGCTAAAGGCAGCAACGTTTCGTCTTTGATGCGTGCCTACAAACGCGGAGCCGGTTTCGCGAATCCGTGTTTCACACAGATCCATCCGACATCCATCCCCGCTTCGGGAGAGTACCAGTCAAAACTGACTTTAATGAGCGAGTCGTTGCGGAACGACGGACGCATTTGGGTGCCACGGAAGAAAGGCGACAAACGCGCTCCTGTAGATATTCCGGAAGCCGAGCGGTTCTATTACCTGGAAGAACGTTACCCTCGGTTCGGCAACCTAGTGCCACGCGATGTGGCCGCACGTAATGCGAAAGATGTCTGTGATCAAGGACTCGGTGTAGGGCCAACCGGATACGGCGTGTACTTGGACTTTGCCGCCGCGATTGAGGAAAAAGGTGCGGACGCCGTCAAGGCAAAGTATTCGAACCTGTTTGAGATGTACGAGCGGATTACTAACGATGATCCCGTCAAAACTCCGATGCGGATTTACCCTGCGGTTCACTATACGATGGGTGGCCTGTGGGTGGACTACAACCTCATGACTTCGATCCCGGGGTTGTACGCCGCAGGTGAGTCGAACTTTGCTGACCATGGCGCCAATCGATTGGGCGCCAGTTCGTTGATGCAGTGCTTGGCTGACGGCTACTTTATCGTGCCAGTGACCATCGGCGATTATTTGTCACGCAACGATCCCGGAGAGATTGGGACAGATCACGAAGAGTTCGAAAAAGTCGAATCCGAAGTGCGTGCTCAGGCGTCGAAGTTGCTTTCGATCAACGGGCAACGGTCGAGCCAATCGTTTCATCGGGAGCTTGGCAAGATCATGTGGGAGCACTGTGGGATCGCGCGGTCGAAAGAATCGTTGGAGGAGGGGTTGGAGAAGATCCCAAAACTGCGAGACGAATTCTGGAGCAACCTACGCGTTGCCGGCGATGCCAATCATCTCAACCAAACCTTGGAACACGCCGGAAGAGTAGCTGATTTTCTGGACTTTGGTGAACTGATGTGCCGAGACGCGTTGGTGCGAGAGGAGTCGTGCGGCTGCCACCTTCGCGAAGAGTACCAAACCGAAGAAAATGAGGCCCAGAGAAACGACGATGACTTCGCGTTCGTTTCGGTATTTGAACACAAGGGCGATGGCCAAAAGCCAGAACTGAATAAGGAAAAGCTTTCTTTCGAGGCATTCCCGCTAGCGACAAGGAACTACAAATCATGAAAATCAAAATTCACGTATGGCGGCAGAAATCGACCGATGACAAAGGACACATGGAGTCTCATGATCTAGACGGGCTGACTCCCGATATGTCTTTTTTGGAGATGCTCGATTGTCTTAACGAGAAACTCACCGTCGAGGGAGCCGAACCGGTTGCCTTCGATCACGATTGCCGCGAGGGAGTCTGTGGAAGTTGTTCCATGGTGGTTAATGGCGAGGCGCATGGTCCTCGGCGAGAGACGACCACCTGCCAGCTGTATATGCGATCATTCAAGGATGGTGCAGAGATTTTTGTCGAGCCATTTCGGGCGGCGGCTTTTCCTGTTGTCCGTGATTTAGTAGTGGACCGTTCAGCATTTGATCGAATCATTCAAGCCGGTGGCTACATCAGTAACCACTCAGGCCCCAAACCAGAACCTAACTCAATTCCTATCGAGCCCATTGTTCAAGAAGCGGCGTTGGATGCGGCAAGTTGCATTGGCTGTGGTGCCTGCGTGGCCGCTTGTCCAAACGGCAGCGCGATGTTGTTTACATCGGCCAAAGTATCGCATCTAGGGCTGATGCCTCAGGGGCAGACCGAGCGTTACGACCGTGTCGAATCGATGGTCAACCAAATGGAAGAAGAAGGCTTTGGTTCGTGCCGCAACTATGCTGAGTGCGAGGCTCAATGCCCTAAAGGAATTAGTATCGCGTTCATTGGACGCATGAATGCGGATTACTTAAAGAGTCAACTGGTACAGCCGGACGATCGACGCGGCAAGATGCATGCTCAGTAGTGGCACTGGTAAATGGATAGATGTCCCCTTCCCGCAGTTCGCCTTCCCGCAGTTCGCCTTCCCCTTAGTTCCAAGTGTGCTGCGCGGGCCAAAAAAAGAGCCGTGATCACAATGTGATCGCGGCTCTGGTTCTGTCATCGAGGTGGTGGAATCGATTAGTAGGTAAAGATCGTTGGTTGGATGTTCGCGATCTCTTTGAGTTTCTGTTGAAGCTCATCAGCCTCCTCGGCGTGAAAGTGCTCTCCGCCACCAACTTTTGCGACTTCGGCCATCACGCCGTCCCATTTTGTTTCGCCCTGTCCAGGGAAGTTTGGATTGAGCGTCAGTCCAGTTCCTTCGCCAAACGTCAGCGTGTGAACGGTAATCTCTGGATGCTCGTTTTTCACCTCTCGAGCTTCTTGAATCACAACATTGCCACCATCATTGTTTTGGCCATCGGTCATGACAACAATGATCTTTTCAGTGAAAGGTCGCGAGGCATCTTCTTCAAGAACGCGTTCCAGTCCTTCTCGCATTCCTTTGTCGATTCCTGTTCCACCATAAGGAATGATCGATTCTACTTCATCTAGCACCCCTTGGTAGTTCGAAGTTAGTGGAACGGGCGCGTCAGCTGTTGAGTCGAAAACAACAAGAGAGATTCTTTCTTCGGCTGGTGTGTTTTCTAGGACTTCAATGAAATCCTGAATCCCGCGATACAAGTAGTCCCAACGACTTTCGCTTGGAGCATGGTCGTTGAACATCCCCGAATTAGTCCAAGTGTTCGAATGGAACGACGGCTTGCGATTTCCTACATAAGGGCTAACCCCTTCCCAACTTTTCGCGTAATCGATCATTGCGGGAATGTCACGGTCATCGCCAGGATTGTCGTTACCGAACTGCTCTAGGGCATCGATGATATTGAATCCATCGTCTTGCCGTTGCCAACTGCCATTGATTCTCTGCCAATGCGGTTGGTTTACTCTAAACCGACGGTGGTAGATAAGAGATCGGCCGCGATCAGTGAAGTATCGGGTGCCATTTCTTGACATGTCGCCCCTCTGGTAGCCCTCCGCGATTCGGAATTCAGTAGGGGTGATGTAATTCTGGTTCCTCATTTCGGTGAGTACTTCTGTCAGCTGGTCGCTGGCTTTGTATTCCAGCATTGAGCCAGATTTATCAATGACGATTGCAAGATCACGCTCGACCTGTTTGGTGATTGAGTTTCGCGTAGGAGCAAAACTTCCCAATGAACCGCCGCCAAATTTGAAGTCAAATACGTGGTCAGTGTCTACGTTGGCCAGCACGCCAACACCGTTGAAGGGCTCGCCCCCACGGGCTTGTGATTCCGTGATTTTATTTTGTTGGTAAAATGTGTCGTCCAAACGGTCTTTGCGAACACCCAAATTGTAGAATTGAATGTAGCTTGAAGGATCTGAAGGAGGCGTAAGCGTCTGGCCTGCAACTGTGTTCAGCACGTAGTAACGATCAACGGTCGCTTGTAGCTTGTCGATCACCGTATTTGCGTTCGGCTGATCCATGTTCTGGTAGACGTTAAGCGCTCGCCCGCCAGCATGTGAAGTGACATCAGTTGCGATGCGCAATTCGGTTGTGGTCAGCTGCATCCGAGCAAGATTGACAGAGAAGGCAGCCAAAACCAACAGAACTGGAAGTAGCATCGCAAATAACGGAATAATGGCTCCGTCACGATGATTTGTTTTACGAGTTGTTTTCTGCATGGGACTTCCTCCGAAAAAATTGTTACTTCGTTTTGCTGGCAGTTTGTCTGAGTCTTCTTGCCGAGTTGTCTCAGCGAAATCAATTTGTATCTGCTACCACGTGTACGTTGGTTCTTAGCGTAACTTGTGAGGTCAATGTTGCGTCGTAAAGTGATTCGGGAAGCAGTGAAATAAGATATCCATTTTCTCGGTAAGGCACGTCAACTTGAACGTTGACTCGGCTCGCCACGCCAGGGTTAACTTGTTGACCGGATTCGTCTTCGAATCGTACCGTTGTCGTCGATCCCTTGACTCCCAGCACGGCAAGGCTATCAGTGACAGAGTCTTGTGCGTCTTGCTGTGAACTGCCCTGTACCATGGCAAACCTAGCCCCTTCATAGGCGGCGTTGGCCGTTTGAGAGCGAACCATACTTAATCGGGACAACTCCATGCACCCGAACATGACCGTCAAAAATACGGGCAGGACCATTGCCATTTCGACGGTGGTCGTTCCGTCTCTTTGGAGGCGGCGTTTGAGATTGGAAGATAAAAGTTTCATTGGACGTTAGCGGGATGTCGGTGGGTTGATTGAATGATGTCGTGAGAAAATCGGGAACAGTCTCGTTGCCTAGTTATTCAGATCCAAAGGAGGTAGCCCTACTTCGAAGGCAAACGAGACTGAGGCCGTAAGCGTTCTGTCAGCCATATGCTGAAACACAAAAATGGAATTGCCTGCCGTCGGGCACGAAACCGTCACGGTAACGGGGTCCAGTGCACGCTGATTGCCGAACGTTGCTGGGGCGATGTCGATATTGCCGTTGGAAATGTCGACCCCGCGATCTTCTAGGATTTCTCTGACGTAATCGCGTACGTCGCTAGGCGTTGCGTCCTGCCGAGCTGCGGTGCGTGCACCCTCGTAAGCGGCGATAGTCAGTGACTCTTGCAGGTAGAAACCAGAACAGATCTCAAGTGTTCCAAATAAGATTGGAAACATCACGAGGATGCACAGTGCGGCCTCAACCGCGACGGCAGCTTGATTTTTGTTACGAGAATGAACTCGTTTGCGTCTGATATACATGGATTCAGATCGGTGAATGGGTGGGGGAGGGAGGTCAATTGAAATACAAAGTGACTTCGGAACCGTATGTCATCTTTCGGTGGCGAGCGTGGATTTAATCACAGCCGGGACTCTTCTTGTTTTTACCTACGTGTTAGAATCGTTATAACCGTCGATATGCCTTCGAAAGTCTGCCACCACGACTTTTGAACAGGCGACCAACAGCATCAATACGTGGAAAATTGCCAATGAGCGACCTCGAGAACAGCCTTAGACTTAGAGTGGACAAGTCAGAAGACCTGCGATGGGAATGCGATACTACACTTTTGAACTTTCAGACCACCGCTGACCTCGATCCAGCTGGAGGAGTATTGGGGCAAACAACGGCACAAGAGGCACTTGAATTTGGTATCCGTTGTCTTTCCCCAGGACAAAATGTGTTTGTCCGAGGGCAGCGTGGGACTGGACGCAGCCGGATGGTTCGTCATCTAATTGATACACTGGCCCCAAAAACACAGGGCCTGATGGATTACTGTTATGTCTACAACTTCGATCGCCACGACAGGCCAAGACTGATTCGGCTCGCACCGGGGACGGCTCCGAAATTTCGCGAGTTGATGCAAGAGCTTGGAGAGTACGTCAATGAAGGGCTAGGGAAAGCGCTCGATGCCGAACCTTGGTTGTCGCAGCGTCAAGCCATTCAACAGCGTGTCCAGCAGACGATCCGTGAACTGACGCGTCCATTGGAAGAGAAGCTTCAAAAATGTCAAATGGCTTTGGTCACTCCGAATCAGGGCAGTTTGGCTCAAGGGATGATTTTTCCGGTGGTTGATGGTCAACCTGTTCCTTCGGACCAGTTGAAGATCCTCATCGCGCAAGAAAAAGCCCAGCAGCAACAGTTGGCCGACTACGAAGAGAAATTGCCGCCATTTCAAAAAGAACTGCAGGAGATCTCACGCAATATCAACGACATCGTTCGGGACGCCGGTGATGAACTGAAGGAAGTGGTGCAAACCGCAGCAAGGAAACTCCTCGCCAGTTTCACAGACCCCGTGCTGGAGACATTTGACGATGCGGTTGTCAAAACACACATTCAGCAGCTTATCAAAGACCTGACCGAAAATCAGCTACAGTCCGATTCCGATAGGCGACCGGATTTCAAAGAACTGTATGGCGTCAACATTCTCGTAACTCACACTGACCTTGAGACGCGCCCTGTCATCGAGGAGTGCATGCCCAATTTGATCAATCTGTTGGGGACAGTGGAACCTGAAGTCGGCCCTGAAGGTGCAACGTCCGATTTCAGGGGTGTTCGAGCAGGTGCGTTGCTAATGGCTGATCAAGGCTACCTAATTTTGGATGTCAATGATCTTCTGTCCGAACCCGGTGCTTACAAGTCGCTGATGCGCACATTGCGAACGGGGCTCTTAGAGATCGTGCCTCCGGAGATGGGATGGATGCGGCAACAGGTCATCACCCAACCCGAACCCATCAAAATCGACGTCAGGGTGATTTTGATTGGTGACACACCGACGTGGTATCACTTGGACTCGGCCGATCCAGATTTCCGAGAACTGTTTAAAGTACTGGCAGATTTTGACAGTGAAATGCCGCGTGACGAGCACGGTATTAAGCAATATGCGAACGTTCTGGCACAGTTGTGCAAGGACGAATCACTGCCTCCATTTCATTTCGAAGCCGTCGCCGCATTGGTCGAACACGGAGCACGTATCGTCGCCCGACCTGACAAACTAACGGCGCGATTGGGGCGCATTGCAGATATTGCCCGAGAAGCCGCATTCCTCGCCGGCGGGGATACTGTCCAAGCCGACCATGTCAAGGAAGCAGTCAAAAGAACAAAAAACCGCGCCAGTCTTCCATCAAGAAAGTTTCAAGAGATGGTGGAACGCGGCACGATCATTGTCAAAACCTCTGGAGAACAGATTGGGCAAATAAACGGTTTGGCCGTGATGCGTTCGGGCCCCTTGACCTACGGGTTTCCAGCCCGCATCACGACCACGATCAGTCCAGGCGCGGCCGGGTTAATCAACATCGAGGGACAGGCCAGCATGTCCGGTTCGATTCACACCAAAGGCTTTCAAATTCTCGGTGGATTACTGCGGCATTTGCTGGCGCCTGAGCATCCACTTGCATTCAGTGCTTCGATCGCGTTCGAGCAGAGCTATGGCGGGATCGACGGAGATTCTGCTTCGGGGGCCGAAATGGTCTGTTTGTTGAGCGCGCTGACGGAGGTACCAATTCGGCAAACGTTGGCCATGACCGGAGCGATCGATCAACACGGCAATGTCGAAGCGATCGGTGGCGTGAACGAGAAAATCGAGGGATTCTTTGATGCCTGCAATCATTTTGGGCTCACCGGGAACCAAGGCGTGATTATTCCCAAGTCCAACGCGGGTGACTTGATGCTTCGTGAGGACGTCGTTGAGCAATGCATGCAAGGTAACTTCAGCATCTGGCCAGTCGAACGAATTGAGCAGGTCGTAGAATTGATGACTGGCGTCGAAGCAGGACAAATGAACTCCGCAGGTCAGTATCCGCCTGACAGCGTGCTCGGACAGGCCGTCATCAAAGCGAAAGACTATTGGAGAATGTCATTGTCGAGCCCCGCAAAATTGGCTGAGATGGTCGATCTGGCGTCCAAGGGTAAAAACCTCCCAGCGAGCCGTGAAGACGAAAATCGAATCGGCTGATCAACCAAATTTCTTACGGCAATGGAACTCTGTTAAGCTGTTATGCAATGTCGCGTTCGGCTGCCGGGCGGTAAGGGCGGACGAATTCAGTCGCCGGCGTGAGCAGACGGATCTGAGCGCTAATTCGTTCGACATCGGATTCTTGAATGTCGCTGGCAATGGTAGAATAATAGTCTTTGTTGATGCCCAATTGCCGTTTCATCAATTCTGCTTGGTCGGGCGACGCGTCGCCAACAAGTCCATCGAATTCGAAATCTCGATCCCAAAGAATCAGATCGGCAATCTGTTCGACAAAGTCCGTCCACCGACTCATGTCGGTCGACCCAAGTGGAGGAATGCTGTGACCGGTCAGTTCAGCATTGCCAAAGATGTGGTCTTCTTCCGATTGCTGGCAGCCTTTTATCCAAGCATCTCTCGCAAGTGAACGCAGCCGATTGTCCGGCAACGCCAACTGTTGCTCGAAACCTATCTCAGCTTCGATCAGGGTTTCGAGCTCGCGAAAAATCGCATAGATGGTGGCTTCGCAAGTCGCAGTAAGCTTAGGAGTAGCGCTCTTGGGATCCAATAGTCCCGCGGCAACCGTGTGAAGCATCGCCAGCTGTTGTGTCGGCTGAAGAGAATCAAAAATCAAGACATCGGAGAAGTGAGGTTCGCCAATCTCGATCCCTACAAGAATCTGGTCATGGAGATAGTGAACTAGCTCTCTAAACAAATGGGCTTCAGCGCCGCCAAGGGTTCTTATTCCCTGTGATGTTTCCCACACAAGATTTGCTCCGTCAAAATATTGTCCTATTCCCTGTCCTTTAGCCCTATTAAAGTTGCAGCGCGACCAAAGTGCAATCGTTTACTAATCAGGAAACCAAGAAAAGATGCTCTACAATTTAAACGTCTGTTTGGTTGTTGGGCTCGGGAGGAATAAGATGCACGTCGCGTTGAGGAAATGGAATAGAAATATTCTCCGTAGCCAACGCTTGATTGATAGCAACATTTAGATCGTGGACGATTATCCAACGGCGCTCGATTGTCGAAACGCAGCAGCGCAATGTGAAATTAAGACTGCTATCCCCAAATTCCTCGAATGTCACGACCGGCGGAGGCTCTTTCAGCAACGCACGGTTGGATGAAATCGCGTCGATGACGATTTTTTGTACATGCTCTGGATCGGTTCCGTAGGCGACCCCAAACTTCAAGGCAATCCGGTTGACGACACTGGACAGCGTCCAATTGAGTAGTTTCCCGGAAATCAAATCCTTGTTTGGAACGACCAGTTCCTGGTTGTCCCAGTTTGTCACCGTCGTCGCTCGCATCTGGATTCTGGAGACGACTCCTGTTGTTCCATCAATGGTTACCACGTCGCCCACACGCACGGGCCGTTCCAGCAATAAGATCAAACCTGAGACGAAGTTGGCAACGATTTCCTGTAGACCAAAGCCGAGGCCGACCGAGATCGCCGCGACCAGCCAGCTATAGTTGGACCACGGGATCTTCAGGTAACCTAAGGCAAAGATGCAGCCTACCACCAGAAGGATGTATCTGAAGATGGAAGTGACAGCGTACCTAGCGCCCGCGTCAAGCGGCAGTTTCTGAAGAAGAATCAGCTCGAGCATTCCGGGGATATTACGAACGCCGAAATAGGTGACTAGGAACATCAGTGACGAGAACAGCACGTCTCGAATCGTGACCGCTTCGATTTTGCCATCGAGGCTGATCGACCACAGTCGCCAATCATCCATGATCTTCGACGCTGGCAGCAGGTACTGCCAAATGCCCAGCAGAATCACTGCTGAAATCATCAGGAAAATGACATTAGTTAATTCACGCGCTTGGCGGGAGACATCGGTGATGTCCAGCCCCGGATCGTTCTGGAGATCGATATCAATCACCTCTGCCGGGCTGCCCACCACGTCGGCTCCCCCCTTTTTCTCGAGGGCCAGTCTGGCTTGGTTTCTTTGGTGGACCAGCTGTTCATATCTTAGATGCCTTCGACGCACCAGCAAGAACCGCATCGCGCCCGAGTAGACGATTGCGACACCGATTGCCAGCGCGATCGTGGTAAGCAAGCTTTTGCCAATTTGAATTGATGAAAAGTAGTATCCCACGATTGCCATCAGCATCAGCACTAGCGGAATCACAATCGCGCCGACGAACAGGATGTATCCGATGCGCTGCCATGTCCCCTGCGAGAATGCTGTGCTGCTGGAGTCAATCAATACGCCGTGATTCGGATGCAACGTTCTAAATGTGAAGATCTGCGCTACCAGCAACAGCACTAGCAGGAAGACGCGTCCCAATCGATTCCAAGCATTGCTTCCTGAGAATTCGAATGTAGGAGCCAATGCAGCCAGTTGGGAATTGTTTGGATTGGCACCTGCGACTGGAAGTTCCGTCGACTGCGGAGACTCTAGCCACGCGACAGCCATGGCGTTGGCGTCGCTTTTGACTGCATGGTAGTCGCTGCTGACCAGAGGCAGCCAAGTCAGCAAGGCAATCAACGGCAACCCAACGGGCACGAACCAAGTCAGATTGTTTCGCAGTACTTTACGCGTGCGTTCTGTCCATGCGAAATGTGAGTGGGCCAGTCCGTTTTCGCGACATGTTTGGCGGAGGATTTCGAAGGGTAGGCCAGTCAGGAAAGTGCTGAAACAAGCCTTTCCCAGCGACACGGCAAAAAGTGATGACTTGGGATTATTGGTTAACAACCACCCAACCAGTGCCAGCGGTGCCAAAACGGCAAAGGCCATTGCCAGCGTCAATATGTAGGTTGTTACGGTAACCCCAAAATCGCGGCAGCTACGCTTGATAGCTTTCTCTCCTGAGAGATTCAATGTTGCCTTGATCTGTTCCCGGAAAATTAGCAGTGCCACGACAATGAGCGTGAGCAGCATCGAAGTCAACATCCGATTTTTATAACTGGCAACGATTGCGTCCAAGACGGTCTGCCAACGCGCCGGGGCAGCCAAATCCTCGGCGACACCAGAAATCAAGCTGACGTCGGCGAAACTGGCGATCGGAGCGCTACGCACCCAGAGGATATTTTCGTCGATCAGTGATTCGTAGCTTTCGCAGGCAGCAATCAACTGTTTCTGTTCGGCTTTGATCAAAACCAGCTCTTGTGTTTTTTCGTCCGCAAGGCGTTTAAGCCGCGCCAAGATGTCTTTGCGAAGATTGAACAATTCGCCCACTTCGGATTCCAATTGCTGTTTCTCTTGCAGAGAGGAGTTGTCTTTGGGGGCCAACAGTTCAACTGCAGCAGTCGCTGCATCGGGAACGCTAGAAAACTTCGCCAGTTCGTCTTCCCATCGAAAGGCCGCTATTTCTGAGTCCGCGATTTGTTGGTTGCGTTC
>CALKXO010000172.1 GCA_938003615.1 uncultured Pirellulaceae bacterium
GTGATTCATTCGTTTACGCCGTCAGGCGTTGAGCACATGGTATTATTGACAGATAGAAATAAACTGTATGGAATTCCCGACTTTGAGGGATTTCTTGGCTCACCGCCATCAAGGATTCTCAAGAGTCCAATTGACGCGCAAGCAGCGCCGGCAAACAATCTAGCAATCGTTCGCAAACCGTTTCATGTACACCTCACACCTCCCTTGGCCATATGGATCCACTCCACTTTTGCATCGCGATGGTTCCGTTAGCCGTTTACTTGCTGATGCTAGGCTTGCTGAACCTACGGCGCACTCCTTTTGTCACCTCAGGTGCCCGTGATGCAGCCGCTGTTGGAATTGGCATTTCGGGATTGGTCGTCGCCGGCCCCATGGAATTGTTCATGCCCCAGGCGGCGGCGTCTCACTACGGCGCGATGGTCTGGGTGATGATGTTGGCGTTCTATGGGCTACTGGTCTCACTGATCGTGTTGCTGATGAGAGCACGCATCGTGATTTACAACGTGACCCCCGAACAGTTGCGGCCGCTGCTCACTGACGTCGCAAAGAAATTCGACAGTTCGTCGCGCTGGTCGGGAGACAGCCTGCTGATGCCGTCAAAACAAATTCACCTGCACCTTGAAACGATCCACTGGTGCAAAAACGTGCAACTGGTCGCCAGTGGAAATCAACAGAGTTTCGAAGGCTGGAGAAAACTAGAGCGGCATTTGAAAAAGTCGGTGGCTGATATCGAAGTTGGCCCAAACCTGTTCTCGTTTCCACTTTTGTTCACGTCGGCTGTCCTCGCCTCGGTTACCCTGATCTGGATGTTACTGGATAAGGAAGCGGTCGTATCGGCGTTCAGAAACATGAGCGAATTCTGATCAGAATTCGCTCATATATAACGTCAAAAATGGGCCAGCAGGGGACGATGAACAACAACTCTACGTTTGCAAAATTCTCTCTCCGCGCAGTCGCCCTGATTCTGACCTGCGCTTTGGCTAATATCCATTTGCAGGCTCGCGCGGCCATGGACAACGGAAGCGCGGAGGCCTCATCCACGTTTCCAGATTTCAAGATACTGGCCACCAACGCAAAACAGGTCAAAGAAAAATCGGTCACGCTCACACCTTCGACGCGCACACCTTCAAACGACGACGCTTACCAAGTTGGAAAGAGCGAAATTGGAAGCCGTCAACTAACGGTCGTCTGTTTTCTTGGCACCGAGTGTCCGCTGGCGAAACTGTATACTTCTCGATTGATTGAACTGCAGAGAACTTACGCGCGAGACAATGTGCGGTTTCTGGGAGTATTCCCCAACGTCCAAGATTCGTCGGCAGACCTGTTGAAATTCGCTAGTGCTCACGCCATTGATTTTCCAATCGGCAAAGACGACGACCAGATCCTTGCTGGCGCAGTGGCGGTTAAACGCACGCCTGAAGTTTTTCTGGTCTCCAATTCTGATCGGCGAATTCTCTATCGAGGCCGAATCGATGACCAGTATTCTCCCGGCATCGCGCGAAAGGCGCCTGCAAGAGATGACCTGCGTATTGCCATCGACCAGACACTTGCCGGAAAACCGGTAACCATCGCTCAAACAGATCCCGAAGGCTGTTTGATTGGTCGCTCCAGAAAGTCGATCTCGAAAACCCCAACTGTCACTTGGGCCAATCAAGTCTCCAGAATTGTTGCGAAAAACTGCTTGGAGTGTCATCGCGCCGGCGAGATTGGGCCATTCTCCATGGAGCAATACGACGAGGTCGTGGGTTGGGCGGACATGATGATGGAGACCATCCACCAGAAACGTATGCCGCCGTGGCATGCAGATCCCGATGTGGGGGAATTTCTCAACGAGCGGAAGATGTCTCAATCCGACATCGATACTCTCGAGCAATGGATTGATCAAGGAATGCCGTTCGGGGATAGAGAACAGTTGCCTTCGACGTCGGCTGCCATCGAAGGCTGGAACCTTCCTAGAGAACCGGATCGTGTGATTGCGATGTCTTCGACGCCCTTTTCAGTACCCGCCGAAGGAGTCGTGGATTACCAATACTTCGTGGTCAATCCCGGATTCAAGACTGATCGCTGGGTCTCGGCTGTCGAAGTGCGTCCCGGAAATCGCTCGGTCGTTCACCACAGCATCGTCTTCATCAGGCCACCGGACGGGACCGCCTCTGCCGGCGTCGGTTGGTTGGGGGCCTATGTGCCGGGGCAACGCGCGTTGGAGTTCAAACCCAACCGCGCCCGTTTTGTTCCCGCCGGCTCGCGATTGGTGTTCCAGCAGCACTACACCACAACAGGTAAACCGGAACAAGACATCACTGATGTTGGCATCGTGTTTGCTGACGAAAGTCAAATCGATGCGGAACTAATCACGTTGATGGCCATCAATCAAGATTTTGAGATTAAACCACACGAGGCGAGCCACCGAGTGACGGCCAGCATCTCGGGATTTGGGGAAGGCAGAAAACTGATCAGTGTTTCGCCGCACATGCATTTTCGTGGCAAGTCCTTCAAGGCGTGGATTGATCGCTCGACGACGGCGGATACCGATCAGACCTCCCCCGAGTTAATGATCAATGTGCCCCGTTACGACTTCAACTGGCAGCACGCTTATCAATTCACGGCCCAACCATCGCTGGACGACGTCGAATCCATGCGCGTCGAAGTTGAGTTCGATAACTCGGCGGAGAACCCTTTCAATCCCGATCCGACAGCTTGGGTGATGTGGGGCGATCAGACATTTGAAGAGATGGCGGTTGCCTTTTTCGACGTCGAGCGCCCACGCAAGCATTCGACTTCCTCAGTCGCCGAAGTCAGCCAATCGATTCTGCCGGACGAGCCGACGATTGCCTCATTGAGCGAAGAACAGAGTAAGCGATTGGATCAGTTTGTTGTCAAGTATTTCGAACGCTTTGACGGCGATAAGGACGGGCGGATCTTCGCCAGCGAACTTCCGCGCATCAAGCGTCATGAGGCTGAGAGCTTTGATTTCAACGGCGACGGCGCGATAGACTTTGACGAGCTGACCGGATCTATCTGGCGGCGGTTTAAGTCACGGGCGAAGTAGTAGGCAGAGCAAAAAACACAACTGGAAAACATGTACGAATACGCGTTTGAATTCAAAGCCAAGCTCCAGCATCATCAGTTCGGCCGGTCTAAATACACGGTCGCCTATCTGCCGGCGAAACTGATCAAGCGCTTGCCAATGAAGGAGCATCCGCGTCTTCGCATCGACGGTGAGCTAAACGGCGTGCGTTTTGCCAACGCGCTTCATCCTGCCAGCGGCAAGTGGTATTTACTGGTGCCGCGTCGAATGCAGAAGCAATGTGACGTAACGTTAGGCGACAACGTATTCATCCAGTTTGACATTTCCGATCAGGATGCCGTCGAAGTACCCGAGGAGCTACGATTTGCCTTAGAGGCCAACGACCAAGCGGCCTCTGTTTGGTCGGGCCTCACGCCTGGCAAGCGTCGCGGTTTCGCTTACCGAGTCAGCTCAGCTAAGCGCCGCGAGACGAGAGCCAACCGTGTTGATGAAGTGGTCAATGATCTCGTAAAACTATCAGCAGGGCAAAAACTCCAACCACGCAGCCGCTGGCATTAAAGAGCCAAGGGCACAAAGTGCCGAGGCAAGGAAGGCTTACTTCAAAAAGCCCGATCTTCTCTGATCTCAGATCTGCTACCAAATCTCGATTTCGTTCTGAAGGCTCATCATCCCTAATCGTAGCGTATTCATTTGCATTCGCTGATATTGACCTCGCGATTTTCTCCGTTACCTAAATTTCAGCCGCAACGAAAAATTAGCGTTTGGAGTCGGCTCGGGCTGCTTTTGCTACTGGAGACGCCACTTGAGCTATGAAGTGGTCCCCAATTATCGGACCACCGGCCTAAATAGAAAACTCACATTGAATCGGCGAGCCTGGTTTCAAATTCAGTTTTGATTTGAAGGTCTTGATCGAAACGTAGAATTGTTTTTCACCAGAACATGCCTGCACTTAAAAAGTTGCATCAAGCTCCTTGGCGCGTCCAAAGCGTTCGCGCGTATGTTGAAAAAACGTTTCATCAATGCGTCCGAATTGCTCTTCGGCGACTTCTCTGCCAGTTGCAAACAACGCAGGGATATTCTCGACGGCGTCCAGTTTCCAGCGTTCGGTCATCTCGAAATTGACATGATGGTAGCGT
>CALKXO010000173.1 GCA_938003615.1 uncultured Pirellulaceae bacterium
GTCTGCGTTTGCAATGAGTACGTTCACGCCGACGCAGCGCTTTGGAACTTTGATGTTGTTCCTGTTGGCCGCTGCGTTGATTGGTGATCTTATCGTGTTGCCGGCGATCCTAGCCAGCCCGTTGGGCAAGTACTTCAGCAAGATCCCCAAGGTCACAGATTCGCCCGACCTAGATACCGAGGAAACTGATGAAGAGTTGAAGCTGCGTTTGATAGGAAACGAATCGGTTGGAAACGAATCCCCCGGGGAAGATTCGAAGTTTGCTTAGGCGCTCGTTGCGGAACGCTGTTCTTGGCTGACGCCCCCCCTTTAAACCACCCAAGTGTAACAACTTGCGCAGTCGGGACATTCGAACCTTTGCGATTGAGCAAGGGTGCTGATTTTTCGATCACTGCCAAAGATCGAGGCTAGTTGGTGAAATTCAGAGTTGGGGTCTGAGGTGTTGAGTTGTCGCGGAATCAGTTAGAAAAATCCGAGGTAAAACAGGCGTCGCACCGTTTGCAAAAAGTGGCAATTGTGAATAGTCTTTCAGTCAGTGTTCTAGGCTGTGACTGCTTCGATTATTGAAGTGTCGATTATCGAACCGCGATGTTTCAGCCAATCGGAATTTACCAACCTCTGATATCGACCCATCCGATTGACCCATGAAAAGTGCAATGACTCAATCTTCTGCCGGCTCTACTGTTTCTCGACCTTCCCGAAGCTTTGTTTGGGTTGGTCTGATCTTAATCGCGTTAATGGCTGGCACACTATCCTCATCCGCCAATTCGGCGATGGCGCAAGAAATTGGTGATCGGGTGTGCGTGACCGGCAACTTTAAGACGCGCATCTACCGGAAGGAAGTTGACCGCGTCGTAGAAGGTTCGATCTACACCGTCATCGCAAAAAAGGGCAAGTGGTGTTCTCTCGAAGGCGTCAACGGATGGCTGCCGTTTGAGTATGTGATGAATTTGGATGATGCTGAAAAGCACTTTTCAAAGCGTATAGAGTCTGATGAACGTGATTTCGCAGCGTTGGCTCATCGAGGTATGATTCGATACGAAAAGGAAGAACTTGTTGAGGCATTTAAGGACCTGAACCAGTCGCTGTCGGTCAACAAAAAGAATGCACTCACATGGAACAATCGTGGCATCGTTTACAAGGCGCAAGGGAGATACGACAAGGCATTTGAAGACATTCGCTATGCCGTGAAACTTGCCCCTAAGTATGCACATGCTTATTTCAATTTGGGTGTCGTCCATTACGCAGTCAACAATTACTCTGCCGCCATCAAGGCGTTTGACGAAGCAATCAAGCTCGATGAAGAAGACCCCTGGTATTTCGTCAGTCGCGGGAGTGCAAAGTATGGTGCAGGTGACTTTGACGGAGCGTTGGAAGATTACAACAAATCAATCGAACTGAATAAACGGATTTCGGATTCTTATGTTGGACGCAGCAATATCCATCTGGCCAACAATGAACTTGATAAAGCATTTGAGGAAGCCGATAAAGCAGTCGATATCCAACCCAAGAATGCCGTTTCGCTAAATCAGCGCGGTTGGGTTTTGTACAAGCAGAAGAAGTACGATGAAGCGATGTTCGATCTGAATAGGGCAATCACTTACGCACCTCGATTGCCACTGGCCTACAACAATCGAGCCGTTTGCTATGTTGAACTTGGCGAATATGAAAAAGCGATCGCGGACTACAACGAGTCTTTAGAACTCTCCGGTGATTCGGCACTCGTATTTGCTAACCGTGGCGTCGCTTGGGAGGGCGAAGGTGACTACTCCAAAGCTCGTAAAGACTTGATGCAAGCCAACAAGATGGCCGGAGAAATTCCAGATGTTGCCAACACCGTAGCTTGGTTCTTTGCGACTTGCCCCGATGAAGACTACCGGAGTCGAAAAAAAGCTATTGAGATGGCGGAGAAGGTCTGCGAGGAATCTGAGTGGAAAGACGCCAGCTTTATCGATACACTTTCCGCCGCCTATGCGGAACAAGGGGAGTTCAAAAAAGCGGTTGAGTCTCAGGAGAAAGCCATCAAAATGGCCGATGGTGATGGAGAAAACTTGGCCGCTTACCAAGAGCGGCTTGCGCTCTATAAAGACGGTAAGCCATTTTTCAGTAAAGCAGGTAAATCGGCTGAGACAGACCGGTAGTCGTTGGTCGCTCTGTGAGATGTGATGTGCTACTCGGGATGTGATGTGCTACTCGGGATGTGAAGTACTACTTGGGATCTAAAGTACTACTTCCCAATGCAAAATCGACCAAAAACTAAGTCAAGAATGTCGTCGGTGTATATCGCACCGACGATCTGTCCCAATTCGTCGAGTGCTTGGCGAATTTCCGCAGCGATGACTTCTTCGCCGATCTGATTCTGGCCTGCATGAAGTGCGGCTGCAATCGCCTCTTCGACGTTTATCAAACTCGCGCGCGTTCTTGTCAGCGTTGACCCGACGACAGAGCTTTCACAAGATTGCTGTTCGTTGGCAAGATTGGCAATTTCAAACTTTAGCATGTCCAGCCCCGCGCCGGTGTTGCTGCTTACGGAGATCGGTCGGTGTGTGCTGATTTGATCCAATCTTCTTGCCTTTGGTGGCGCACTTGTGAGAGGGAGTAGGTCTGATTTGGTGGTGATCACAAGAATCGGCTGGTTGTTTTGTTTTAACCAACCAATTTTTTCCTCGAGTAATTGAAGCTCTTCCAAAGAAGGCTCCTCCGGGGGGATGCACAGCAATACGAGATCTGCATTGGCGATCGATTCTTTCTGAAGGAGCAACGCGGTGGCCATGATGTCTGCTGTGGAATTTTCCTGGGTTCGTTCGTCGGAACCCACCTCTTCTATACCAGCGGTGTCGGATAACTCAATTTCTATCCCATCGATCTGCAGTTGCGCCGTGACGCGGTCGGTCGTTGTTCCGGGGATGTTCGTGACAATCGATTTTTGCTCGCCGGAGAGCGCATTGATTAAGCTACTCTTGCCGGCATTCGGAAGCCCTACCAAGGCGGCTTTAAAAGTTGATTGTGTGTCGCCTCGACTGTTGATTTGCCCTGTGACAGACCGGACTTGATTCAGTGCGGCTTGAAGTTGCCCGATGATCTGGTCGTTGGAGATGAATTCGATGTCTTCTTCGACAAAATCTAAACCAGCCTCCAATTCTGCTAGGACGCTGATTAACTGTTGTCGCGTTTCGGCCAGTGGTCCAGCGAGTCCTCCGGAAAGTTGTTCGAGGGCAGTGTCCAGTTTTTGACGAGAGTCGGAGTCGATGACGGCTAAAACGGCCTCAGCTTGCGTAAGATCCATGCGGCCAGACAGGAAGGCTCGCAAAGTGAACTCGCCCGGCAGCGCCATCCGCGCTCCAGCCTTTCCCAGCCGCGTCAAAGCCAGTGACAAAAGCGCAGGCGAACCGAAGGTGTGGAATTCGGCACTGCGTTGACGGGTGTAGCTGCGGTCTGTCGGCCAAAACAGCATGGTGCCGGGGAGCATATGATCGGAACTCAATTTAATTGATCCGGGCATTCGAGTTGGTTTTGTAAGCGTGCCGATGTCGACGGTCGGATCGTCACAGGAGAAAGTCCTAATCAAAATTTGGGTAACGTCGGGACCACTCATGCGAATCACCCCGCGCACAGCGCTGCCGCCGGCCGAGGCAATGGCGGCGATCGTATCGTCGGTGGTCAGATAATCCATATCTTAATTTCAGCGCTGGCAAGGTTCAGTATGAAACTTCTACCGACTTGAACACGGTTTTCAAAACACGGAAACCAAGTCGCTTGTACAGGCGGAAAGCACCTGTGTTGTGGGAAGTGACTTCGAGAGTGACGAATCGAACACCCGCTTCTTGAAATCCCTGCAGGCAGTGGTAAACAAGCAGTGATCCGAGACCTTTGCCACGATGCGCTTTGGAGATGCCGATGTTCTGAATCGCGCCTACGTCTGTTTGCGATCGGATCCCCTGCACTGTTCCGCAGTTCTCAGTAAGTTGACGATTGCGGGTTGGCGATCGGACTGAGGCAGTACTGTCTTCCAATAAATCCAACGGCGGGGTGTAGCGAATTAGCCATGTCGCCTGCGGGACAAATCCTTGACGGCAAGAAATCTCTTTCATCAATCTTCGACAGCCATCGTCGTCTCCCAGACACGGGAACACACTTGCGTCCAGTTCATTGCGAAAGCTCTCGAATTTCACTTCCGCGTGATCGTCTAA
>CALKXO010000174.1 GCA_938003615.1 uncultured Pirellulaceae bacterium
CTCAGCAATCACTTTGGCTTGCTCAGCGATCTTCAGGTCGCGGGGATCGGGATCGAGTTGACGCGTGGAGGATTCTGACATGCCAATCTGATAACAGATTCGACAAATCAAATAAACCCGAATCTAAAATGGGCAGCTACATCGAAACGTCTGCTTGGTTTGCCATTACTTGTGCATTGACGATCGTGTAGGGACTTACGTTTCGCAAGCTCATTCCAACGAGGCTACTAAGACTTACGTCGGCACCGGATGCCCGCGCTTGCAACCAAAGACCTCCGTAGGTGAAAGCCAAAAACACGGCAACGATCAGAAGAACAGTTCCAAGTGTTGCGAGCGTCACCGTCCACCAGAACGGCAATCCAAGGAATCCAATCAGGAAATATGAGATCAACGATTACCGCCAGAATCCACGAACTGGGCAGAGGCCTCTTCACGAGTTGGCGATTTTTCTCTGACAATTTTTCTTTTCACGAAAGCGCGCACCCTTGCGCTGGCTGTCAGCCGATCAGTAAATCGTTCAATCAAATTCATGGCTCGTCCATCCCATTGACTCTCAACCGTGTTGCGATAGACTCCTCGACGAAGCTTACCACGACGCCGAGTTGCATCGACGCTACTCTTTTCTCTCGCATGCTTCGATTTCTCTGCTATCTAGCTGATTGCATTTCTGGCATTCATACGACTGCAACCAGCAAGGCAACACATCAACGGCAGCTACTCCAGGCGTTTCGCCTGCGAGCTTAGCACTGCCCCCATTCTCACGAACAAGGTTGATGGAATGACACTAGGAACCGCTTTAGCAAACACTCCATGCTACGTCTTGAAAAACGGGAGCCATTCGCTTGCGCCAAAAATTCATCCAGACGACACGAAATGTGTTTGTGTCTATGGATTTTCGAACAAATCCATCTATGACCAATTCATCAACGACGCTAGTGAATGGTTGACGCCGTACCCGCTTGTCAAAGGGTACCTCTCCAATCAAATCGAGTCCGCAGGATCTGACGGCGACTTACTGCAACTTGTGATCCTCGATGCCTGTACAGGAACTCAGCCGGTCTTGGCTGCTGCGACGATGGAAGCAGTTCTGAAGGCGAGGCAAAGGAGCGAAGATCAAGTTTCCATTGCATATGAATTGATCTTCGATACTGAAACGAACAGCTACCGATTTAGTTAATACGACCTACTTACATTGACCACCACAGAAGTACGGAGTGACACAATGGGCGACAAAGGCGGAAGCAAAGACAAAGAAAAAAAGGAAAAACAGAAGAAGGCCAAGATGAACCCAAAGGAGAAACGAAAGGCACAGCGAGACAAAAAGAATAAATCCACGTAGAGTCTAGAAGAGCTTCTGTTAGAATCGACTGCGACCAATCCGCTACACAAGCCGGGCCGCCGACAGCCAAAAGAGTCAACCAGCGGTTGCCCAAAGGCAAACCATACCAGACGGTGACCATGAAAACCAAAGCGCGCCAAAGCGTGAGGTTCGAAGTCTTGCCGCCTGAAAATGAAACCAATTAGCTCATGTCCAAGGACAACATGCCGGCCTTTATCGTTCTCACGATCGACGGGTTAAACTCGTTTATGCTGGGCCCGTACGGCAATACGATGCTGGAGACACCGGCATTCGACCGAATTGCGGCGGCCGGAATCACTTTCGATTTCGCACTGTCTCATTCGAGCGATCTGGCCGATTCCCTGCGACGAATGCTTGCGACGAGTGACGGAGTCTACGTTTCTCAGTGCATTGCAGGTCGATCGGTGTTTGTCACAGACTGCAGTATGGCGGCCGAGAGTGCTCAAGAGGCTCAGTTCGAAACGATTATGGACATCGGCAGTGAACTCGAGCCATTCAAGCGCGTCGCAGAAAAGATTGGCGAAACCCGAACCGCGACTTTCTTCTCTGCCGCCCTCGAGGCAATTGAACAAATCCAGCCCGGCGATCTGCTGTGGTTACATTTCAGCGGACTGAGCCAATCATGGGATTCTCCATTGGAATTGCGAAATCAATTCGTGGGCCCCGATGATCCTGAAGCGTATGCTTTATCTGATCCGCCGCAACATTCGTTCGATTCTACGGTCGATGATCCAGACTTGCTGGTCTCGATTCAGGCCGCCTTGACCGCGCAGGTCGCAATCATTGATCAGTTGTTGGATGTGTTTCTAAAATTCGTTACTGAACATCCGGTAGCGTCAAAGGCCCATCTAGCGATCACATCTCCGCGCGGATATTCGCTTGGTGGTGGCGGTCAGATTGGAATCGGCACATCGCTGACCAGCGAATCGGTAAACGTGCCTCTGTTTTTGTCCGTCGTGGGCGATGAGGAAGAGTTTTGTAACTTGCGTAGCCACAGCTTGGTTCAAAATTCCCTAGTCAACGCACTGATCATGCAATTAGTTCAGGACGGAGCCGATTCTGGACTGCAGTTTCTCAATCGGCACTGCGCCGTGTTTACCGAAGACCAGTCCGATCCGGTCTTTCTTGCCAGCAGCCAAGAACGTGCATTGCAGAACCGCTTTTGGAAGTTAATTCATCGTCAAGCGGAAAATGGCGATGAGCAATGGCGACTGTACGTGAAGCCCGATGATCGCTGGGACGCGAACGATGTTAGCTCACGCTGTCCGCAGATCATCGAAGAACTGAAAAACAAGCTGTAAGTTGCTCAGACTAGATGTCTATTTCTAAGACTAAGTGTTTTCGCTTCGCACTTGGCGCCGGTCAATTAGTTGCTTGGGCTGACGTCGTCATCATCATCAGAGCTCCCAACGGCGATCGCTGTTGCGATTCCTCCGATGGTCAGCAGCCGAAGCCCCGAGACACCGCCAGCAGCTCCCCCGCCAGTGGCAAATCCTCCGCTGCCACTGCCAGCAAAACCGCCACCGCTTGAGAATCCCAAGCTCGATCCTTCAGTATAAGTCGCGGCAGGGGCCGAGCCTAGTTTCGAGTAGCAACAACCTTGCTCACTTTGTCTCAACCGCAGACCAACGTTGTCTTGAAAATCAACACTGCCGCCGCCATGACATTGCACTGATACGGCTTGCTTGCCGCAATAGCTCGATGCGGTCCCACAAACGTTGTAGTCACCCGGAGCGACGTTGGGAAATGCAAACGAACCGTTTTCGTCAGCAACAATCTTATTGAGCAAAACACCGTTTGCGACTAAAGCTACATTGGCCTCCACGGGTACCCAGTCGCCGGCAACATCCGCTATCGCTTGGCCAACCAATTCGCCGTTCTCGTTCAAACTGATTGTAACTGGTCCAATTTGTTCCTCTTCGTCGTCTCCCAGGTCTCCCTCTTCATCGTCACCAGCCTCGTCTTCACCAGCCTCGTCTTCACCAGCCTCGTTTTCACCAGCCTCGTCTTCCTCCGCTGGGGTCAATTCGTCTCCACCGGCCGAATCGCCAGCCCCCAAAGCCGAATCGGGTTCTTCGTCGGCTTCGGGAAGCATATCCGCAAGAACCGTTTTTGACTCGTCCGTTTTTTCAGGAGATACATCCTGCGCACTTAAATTACAAGCAAGCGTTAGCATGAACAGGAGTACGAAAAGAGCTTTTATAAATTGCATAGTTGGTTTCTCGAAGAAGATTTGGGGCAGTGGGGGCGTAACGCTTGCGTGACTTCAAGCGAAAGAGAGAAGCATTGGGGGAGACAAACACATCCTTGTCCGACCCGCATTTTGATCTGCGGCAGAAAATAGTTAAAGTTAGAAACTGAATATTTTCCAAAGATTCTATGGACGCAATTTCGTCCTAAGCAATCCCTAGGTCCGCGGTCGTCAACAAGGCTTGGAATTCCACATCGACTTCAGCAAAAATCGCTTTGGATCGCTGACCGCGATCGACGATGGCAAAGATTCGATCCACTTTCAGTCCAAATGCTCGTGCATGCTCAATCGCTCGCAGAGAGCTGCCGCCCGTGGTGACCACGTCTTCCACCATCACCACCGACTGGCCCGGTTCCACCGGTCCTTCGACGACCCTGCCCGTGCCATGCTCCTTGGCTTCCTTGCGGACGATAAACCCTTTGATCGGTGTGTTCTTCTGCCAAGCCAGCGTGATCACCGACGCGGTGATTGGATCGGCTCCGATTGCCATGCCCCCAACTGCGTCCGGCAAATTATCCTTCATCAAATCCAGCATGCCCTCAGCGATCACGTTAGCCGATTCACCGTCGAGTGTCAGTTTTCGACAATCAAGGTAGTAAGATGCTTTCTTCCCTGAAGCGAGGGTGAAGTCTCCGAATTGAAGGGCGTGCTGTTTGACCAATTCAATCAGGCGGCTGGAATCGTACATTCTGCTGGTTTCCGGTTTTTGATTAACGCGTTGAACAGCACAGTTTCTCGTTGTACAGCAATTTGGTCAACCCGCCGAACCGTCATCGAGATAGTCTCCCAGCGCTTAAAGGGCGCTGTCGGACGGTCACAAACGCGTGGTTCGTTCGAAAGCCGATCTTACCGGGCCGTGTTCATCGCTCACCGGATTGGTTACATTGTTATATAGTCTTCGACACCGAAAACGCATCGATCCTGACCTCTGGACTTTTCATGGCCACTCCTTCCGCACGCTATTTAATTTTCGATATCGAAAGCGTGTCCGATGGAGATCTGATCGCCAAAGTGCGCTACCCAGGTGAAAGCCTCAAACCCGAAGAGGCAATCGAAAAGTATACAGGCGAACTGATGGAGAAGTTTGGCTCCGAGTTCATCCCATACACCTATCATCTGCCCGTCTCGATCGCCATCATCAAGATCGACGCGCAATTTCAAATCATCGACATCGTCACTTTGGACGTTCCGAAATACCGGCCGCACATCTTGACCAAGCATTTCTGGGAAGGCTGGAAAGCCTATCAGATGCCGACGCTGGTCAGCTTCAACGGTCGCTCGTTTGACATTCCGCTAATGGAACTATCCGCGTATCGCTATGGCGTTGCAATTCCCGAGTGGTTTAATATCTACGGGAAGAGCTGGGAACAGAAACGCGGACGATATAACCAAGTTGCGCATCTAGATTTACAGGAGATCATCACCAACTTTGGGGCAACACGGCTAAATGGTGGTTTGAATCTGTGCGCTAACATCGTGGGCAGCCCCGGAAAGATGGGCGTCGCTGGGCACATGGTGCAAAGCTTGTTTCGGGAAGGAAAGCTGCAGGAGATCAACGACTACTGCCGCTGTGATGTGCTGGATACCTATTTTGTTTTCCTGCGGATGGCCGTACTGATGGGCGAAATCACGCTCGACCGGGAGCGCGAACTGGTGGCCCAGACCAAAGCCTGGCTGGCCGATCGCGCGGAGGAGTTTCCTGTCTACCAAGAGTATCTGGACCAGTGCGGATCATGGGAAAACCCTTGGGAAGTTGCTGATGATCAAGCTGAAGAAACCAAAGACGAAGAGGTCAGCTAACGGCGGCCTGTTTTGATGCGCTGCCACGTTACTTATACGACTTCAATTCTGCAAATCCTCGACTGCGGTCTTGTCAGCAGCGCCCCAAAAGTATTATGCCGCTTCAGCGGTCCTAATAACAACTATTCGTTGTTTATCGATTGAGCTCCGCCCAATCCCGCAGACAGAGGACTGCTATCACCGCCCGATGCGCTCGTTTTACCTACCTCAGTGAAGCTCTTACGGCAAACCAACGCAAGATAGGCAACATAGAGACCTTGTGCCGGATCGCGCACCGATTGTTCCGGATTTTCCGGCAATAACCCCTAACTTAGTTCGGGTTAAACGGATTCAGCGGACGATGACAAAAACAGGCTTTGTAAGGAATCCGTCTGTCGGTTCGGTTGCACCTATTTTGCAACCACCTACGGGGGGTGAACAAGATGTGATCCAACGGCCGAATTGCTCACTTCACGTAAATAGCGTGGATAGAGCAAGGCAGCTCACAAAACTAACAAGGAGTTTGTAATGAAACGTTTTTGGCATACATGTCTGGCGATGATTGCTACGGCAACCATGACTGCCGGTGTCGCGAATGCTCAAAACAACTGGAATGCACCAAGTGAAATTGGTTCATACCAGTCGATTCTTTCGAGAGCAGGCTACGGCCAAGAGACTAACGTCGCAACCGCAGCTCGCCAATCGATGGGCAGTGGAAGCGTTACCATGCCCAACGGCGGCATGAACGGCGGCGGCATGAACGGCGGTGTCCTGAATCAGGGCATGGTCAACGGTGGGATCGTCAACGGCGGCGGTATGCCGTTTAATGGGTCCACTCGCAGCGTTCCCATGAACGGCGCTGTTATCGATGGTGGCATGAACAGCTCAATGGGCGCTCCGATGGTGGGACAGTCTGTCGAAACAGGCACCATGATGACTCAGCCTCGCATGGGGCAGGCAATGGGTGCCGCCAACGGCGGATGCACAAGTTGCAGCGGCGGAGCTGCCTTTGGTGGTTCTTCTGTCATGTCGGGACAGGTCATGAATGCTCCTGTGATGGGCAGCGGCTATGTCGATTCCGGCTACAACGTCGGCAACGCCTACAGCGGGGTCGTCAACAGTGCTGTTGGTTTCGGCAGTGGCCTTGGACTAGATCCGGGATACCATCCTCCGATCTACGGTGCTCCCTTTCAAATGGGATCGGCTGTCGGCCAAGTTTTCAACGGTGGTCGTCGTGCTGCAAAAGCCAACTGGGTTGCTGGTCTGTACGCGATGTCGTTCAGCCGTGACTACGAAGATGACCGTTTATTAAGCCGTAATCCTTATGGCGATCTTCTCTCGACTCGAAGTGCTGACGAAGGTGACTTCGGTGGCTACGGTGTTTCATTGACTCGCCGATCTTGCTCGGGCAGAGGTATTGAGTTTCGCTATTGGGCATTCAATCCGGATGCGACGGCTCAACTAGATGGTGCGGCTGTCGCAACCGTCTTGCCAACGCTAGATCAGCTTCAGCACGGTCCAACGGCTCGCTACCTAGACGAAATTTATAACTCTGCGACGAATCATGTGCTAGTTCGCAACACTGACATCAATAACTTTGAAGTCAATCTGTTGAGCAACGGTGGTAGCTACCGTACACGACGTGGTCGTGCGGCCAACTTCGAACTGCTTGGCGGTTTCCGCTGGTTCCAGTTTGATGAAACATTGTCCTACATCAGCAACAATCCGGTAGTCACGCCTGTGTCGCCGACTCAGACTTATTACCAGTCTAGTGTTGAAAACGACTTGGTCGGTTTCCAGTTGGGTGCTCGTAACGAGATTTGTTTGAACGGACGCTGGCGAGCTTTTGCAGGTGTCTCGACTGGTATCTTCAACAACCACATCCAAACGCGTCAACGTTTCTTCGATCAGAACGGCTCCGTTCCAAGACTCGTTTCGGGCCCGTCTGCCGGTCGCGAGTTCGATTACTCGGACCAAAAGAACGACGTTGCTCTGCTGGGTGAACTGGATCTTGGTTTGACGTACATGGTCAGCCAACGTCTGCGAGCTCGCTTTGGCTACCGAACATTCGGTGTGGCTGGTGTGGCGCTTGCAGGAGATCAAATTCCTTACGACTTCACTGCCACGGATCGCATTCAGCGAGCCAACAGCAACGGCAGCCTGCTGTTGCACGGTGGATACGTTGGCTTGGAAGCTTGCTTCTAGGTAAGCACACCGCTTCCAACGGATTCCAGATTTGATCGCAGTTGACAGTCGTCAATCTTAAACGCGACATGAATTGGCTTAGCCAATTGCGATTGAACATCGCCTAAAAATAAAAACGCCGCATCGATTCCGATGCGGCGTTTTTTAATTTGGCGACTTGCTGGTGGTTCAACGGAAGGAACGTGCAGACTAACCGCCGGACTTGCTGGAAGGCGGACTACTTCGCCAGCGGAGCAATCGTGCACATCATACGACGCGCCTGCTGTGAAGGTCGACTTTCGACTTTGCCATGTTCTTCGAGTTGCGCGATGATGTCTTCGATCACTTTGCGTCCCTCTTCGATATGAGCCATCTCGCGGCCACGAAACTGGACGGTGACTTGCACTTTGTCATTGTGCTTCAGAAATCCAATCGCCTGCTTCACCTTAAAATCGATGTCGTGCTGCCCTGTCTTCGGACGCACACGAATCTCCTTTAGCTTTGTTTGGTGCTGCTTACTTTTGGATGTACGCTTACTCTTGTCGTACTTGAATTTACCGTAGTCCATAATACGACAGACTGGCGGTTTGGCCTCGGGGGCCACTTCGACAAGGTCGAGTCCAAGATCACGCGCTTTGGCCAAGGCGTCAGCTGTGGGGATTACCCCCAGCTGAGTTCCTTCGTGGTCGATGACTCTGATGGGTGTAATACGAATACTTTCGTTGACTCGATTTTGTGGTGAGCTTGGTGGAATCGGTTGTACCTCTTCGGATCGAAACGGAAAAAATTGGTGTGTGCTGACGACTGAATCAACAATCATCAGGCGGCGACTGCCTGCGAGTTTAAATCGACGACAAACACATTCGCTAGATTATTGGTCAATCAGGCAATCTACGTCAACAGAAACACGGCATATTAGCCGTATTTTTATTGCCGAAACTTTCTTCAGCGCCGGTACTATCCAGCCCTGATTCTGATCAATCGGTGCCATCTGAGCCGTCTTCGTCAGGTCGTCTGACCGTTTTCTGCTCAACTTCCTGCTGGAAGCGTGCAATTGCCTGCGCTAGCGGCATCGCGCCAAGATCTCCTTCGACACGGTCGCGTACCGAAACGGTTCCGTTTTCCGCATCTCTAGGGCCTACGATCAACATATAGGGCAACAAATCCAAGCGTCCATCACGGATTTTTGCGCCCAGCTTCTCGCTGCGGTAGTCGCCAGTAACCCTCAGACCGGCGCTGATCAGTTGCTGCTCAACCTTTCGTCCGTAGTCTTCTGATTTTTCGCTGACCGTCAGCACGCGCGCTTGCTCAGGCGCCAACCACAGCGGGAAAGATCCAGCAAAATGCTCGATCATCACGCCAATAAATCGCTCCATACTGCCAAACGGAGCACGGTGGATCATGATCGGACGGTGGGCCGCATTATCGGCACCGATATAGCTCAAGCCAAATCGCTCTGGCAGGTTGTAGTCGACTTGGACAGTTCCCAGCTGCCATTTCCGGCCTAAGCAATCTTTGACCACGAAATCGATTTTGGGACCGTAGAACGCGGCTTCCCCTTCTTCTTCGGTGAACGGTTTGCCCAGCGTTTCAGCCGCTTCGCGACAGGCCTGTTCGGCCAAATCCCAGTTCGCTGGATCGCCGACGTATTTATCGCCGTTAGGATCACGTTTGCCGACACGCACAGAATAATCTTCCATGCCCATGGCGGCGAACACAATTTTGACCAGTTTAATACAGCCGATCAGTTCATCGGCCAGTTGCTCCTGCGTCACAAACAGGTGGGCGTCATCTTGAGTGAATCCACGAACGCGCGTCAGCCCACCGATCTCGCCAGATTGCTCCCAGCGATATACGGTTCCAAATTCAGCCAGCCTCAATGGCAGGTCACGATAGCTGCGCTGCTGTGAGTCGTAAATTTTAATATGGTGCGGGCAGTTCATGGGTTTTAATAAATACCCCTCGACCTCACCCGCACTCATCCGATTGGACAGCTCGCCACAAGTACAGCCTTCCTCGGCCAGTTTTGCCATGGTGTCGCGATCAACAATGGCCGGGTACTGGCTGTCCTCGTAGTAAGGAAAGTGCCCGCTTGTTTTATAGAGATCCAGCTTCCCGATATGGGGTGTGAAGACTTGGTCGTACCCCTGTTTCCGCAAGTGAAACAGAATAAAGTCCTGCAACTGCTGACGAATGAAGGCCCCCTTAGGCGTCCACAACACCAAGCCTTGACCGACCATTTCGTCGATGTGAAACAGCCCCAGTTTCTTGCCCAACACGCGATGGTCGCGTTTTTTGGCTTCTTCCTGATTCTCCTGATGCTTGTCGAGTTCTTCCTGAGTGAAAAACGCGGTGGCGTAGAGCCGTTGAAGCTGCTGACGACTCTGATCGCCCTTCCAGTACGCACCGGCAATGGTCAATAGCTTGAACGCGCCGATTGTTTTGGGACTCGGAACGTGTGGCCCGCGGCACAAATCGATGAACTCGCCTTGCTGATAGAAGGAGAGCGTTTCGTCGTCGGCGAGACCTTCATTGATGTGCTCCACCTTGAATTCTTGCTTGAGGTCGGCACAGATTTGAACTGCTTTTTCGCGTGGCTCAACCAAACGCTCAAACGGTTCATCAAGCTCAATAATCTTCGCCATCTCGGCTTCGATTTTCGGAAAGTCGTCTTCTGTGAGCGGTTGCTCCAACATGAAGTCGTAGTAGAACCCATTGTCGGTCGTCGGTCCAAATGCCAGTTGGATGCTACCTTTTTTGATTCGCATCACGGCCCGAGCCATCACATGGGCACAACTATGCCGCATGATTTCCAGAGCAGCATTTTTGTTGTTGGTGACGATCTTCAGCGGGACTTTCGTCCCCTCGATCACATGGTCCAAAGGGACCGGCTGGAGGTCGATTTCCCCCCAGAGGGCTGCTTTGGCCAGCCCTCGGCCGATGCTTTGCGCGACTTCTTTGACAGTCACGCTGGATTCGAATTCTTTGATACTTCCGTCAGGGAGTTGGACGCTAGTCATGTTGAATCAAGTTCTTGTTAAATCAGTTGTATCCGCGTCTACAAATCGCGGTCTAGTGAGCCGATGAGTATAGAGTGTCTCCAGATTCCCTGAAACGCCGATTGCACCGATACGCGGACAGGAGCCAATCCGCCCCCCTGGGCATGCCCGACGAAGACACTTTCCTCAAAACAGGGCCTTTTGCACAAGTAAAGCGACGCATTTGGAAATCGACGAGGTTACATATCCCCTCTGAGACACGGTTTTTCCTCGGCAGGGGACTTTTGCCTTGGCAGAGACAAAACGGAGCAGATATACGATTGACGCACGTCATCTTTGCAATTCTGATAAATTAATAATCCTGTTGCGACGAAATCTTCAACCAGCTCACTCATTTATCTAAGCCCCAAATGTCGACAATCGAATCCAATCTCCAGTCCGCAATCTCAACTGCTCGTGAACGTCTGGACCAGCACGCCTACGAAATGGTTCAACGTCATTTCCACGAGTCGACAGGCTGCCCGTTCTGGTTGGAAAAAAAAACCAGCTTTAACTTTGATCCGCTGACTGAAGTGAAAAACTACGACGACATGAAGAAATTCCCATTGTTCGAGGACGACTGGTTGAGAGGGGGTCCGGTTGAGCGTTGGAAAATGAACGACATGAAGGACCAGCCGACTTACGTTTTCGAGACCGGCGGCACCACTGGTGTTCCGAAAAGCCGTGTCGTCGTGAACGATTTCCGCGACGACTACGAAATTTTTTCTGACACACTGCCGGATCAATATTTCCCACGAGGCGGAAACTGGTTGATGTTGGGGCCGTCTGGTCCACGTCGCTTGCGACTGGCCGTCGAACACTTGGCTCAGCATCGCGGTGGTATCAGTTTCTGTATCGATCTGGATCCACGCTGGGTGGTGAAGCTTCTGAAGAAAGGCCAAATGGATCAGGTGAAGGAATACAAAAAGCACTGTATCGATCAGGCCATCACGATCCTGACGGCCAACCATAACATCAAGTGCATGTTTGCCACTCCGAAGTTGATCGAATCTCTGTGCGAAGGACTGGATGAGCGCGGCATGACGATGACCGACACGGGGATCACCGGAATCTTTTCCGGCGGCACTGAGTTCACTCCGCAGTGGACGCGCTTTTGCGTCGAGGAACTTTTCGGGGGACCGGCAGAGGAGAGCGGCATTTTCATGACTCCGACTTATGGCAACACGCTAATGGGATTGGCATGTAGCAAGCCCGTCACCGCTGCCGAAAAATATAAGATCAGCTACTACGCACCTCAGCCTCGCGCCGTTACCGAAGTGGTCAGTTTCGATGACTACAACACACCGGTTGCCTATGGGGAAACAGGACGCGTGAAACTCACAACGTTGACGCCCGAGTTTTTCGTTCCCGGTTTCATGGAACGCGACGAAGGCGAACGCGAGATGCCGTTTGAAACCTATCCTTGGGACGGCGTCAGTGGAGTAAGACCCTTCCACGAAATCGCGTCAGGAACCACCGTCGGCGTGTATTAGCATCATGCGACTCTCTCTGCGTCTAAGCTACGGGGAGTGTGCCTACGACAAACGTAGACTCCATTAACAGGACAAGAAAAGCAAACGAGAATACAATAAAACTACTCTAACTCCCCCTCTCCTCGTGATTTCGGACCTTAAATCATTCCATGCTGATCAAGCACCCTCCGAAATCACGAGGAGAGGGGGTTGGGGGGTGAGGAGCCAACCTCAATGACCGAACGAATGAGCCCCGTGGATTTCGCTAGGCTTCGCCGCCAAATGGCTGACGAATTTGAACGCCAAATGTGGCAACTGCTGAGAAACCGTCAACGATGCAACAAAAAATTCCGCCGCGAACACCCACTTGGAATCTACACGGTAGATTTTTATTGTGCCGAAGCAAAACTGGTAGTCGAAGTCGATGGCTCCAGCCATCAATCAGAAGAAGCAAAGCAATACGACAAGATTCGTGATCAATGGATGAACGCAAATGGAATACGCGTTCTTAGATTTACTTGCCGACAAGTGATGAAAGAAACTCGAAAGGTGTTGAACGAAATAGACCAAGCTTTAACAGAAAGCCCCTCACCCCCAACCCCTCTCCCCGTGCATTCGGCCAACGCCTGAAACTTCTGGCGAAGGATTTCCTTCCGAATGCACGGGGAGAGGGGAGCGAGGTTGTTGTGGGGTGGTCGGTCGCCTTGCTCAAGCACAAAAACATTAACAAAAATCCCTAACTCTCCCTACTCAAAACAAACCAAACTCACGGAGTCACCACGTGCTAGAAATTCCTGTCATTCGCTGGGGCAAGCCCTATGAATCACTCGAAACGACTGAAGTCGTTCACTTCAATACTGGCGAAAGCATCGCCAAAGTTCATTCGGCCAATGGCGGCTTGGTCACTCGAGATATGCGCACCGCCTCAAAATCCCGTGACGCCCTTCGCCAATTTTCCTGCGCTCAACTGATCGAAAAAATTGGCCAAGCCGCCGATCTGTTCGAAAACGGTACGCTGCCTTTGGGCGATGGCACACAGTCGCCCGACGAATTCGTGCGTCACCAGTCTGCCTCAACGGGCCTTCCGGAACACATGTGCCGCTCCAACATGACCAAGAACAGTTTCGTCATGCGGAATATGACCGAAATTCTACAGTGCCTCACCCGAGGGCTGGATTTGGACATCCTCACCCGAGGCTATGGGATGGAGAATCGAGGCGTCGTGGTCAGCTACCAAGCGCAGACGCCAGTGTTGGGCGCGGTTCTGCCATCGAATTCGCCCGGCGTGCATACGCTCTGGCTACCAGCGATTCCTTTACAGATGGGTCTCGTGCTGAAACCCGGTTCGCAGGAACCATGGACAGCCTATCGCGTTGCGTCGGCCTATAAAGAGGTCGGCATTCCCCCTGAAGCAGTTTCACTTTACCCCGGCGGTCACGATGTTGGTTCGGCGTTGATGGATTCGTGCCCGCGCAGCATGATTTTTGGTTCGCAAAATACGGTTGATCAGTTCTCTGGCAATCCGCGCGTCCAAGTTCACGGTCCGGGTTTTTCCAAAGTCTTCTTGGGCGATGACTGCGTCGACAATTGGGAACAGTACTTGGACATGATGGTGGAAAGCGTTTACATCAACGGCGGTCGTAGCTGCATCAATGCATCAGCGATTTACGCTTCCCGCCACACGCTGGAAATTGCACAAGCGATTGCAGAAAAAATCGGCCCCAAGGAAGCACTCGGCCCCGAAGATGAAAACGCTGGCCTGGCCGCGTTTACGGTTCCCGGCATGGGCAAAGCTGTCTGGGACATGGTCAAAGAAGATCTGAAAGCGGACGGTGTCACAGACTGCACGGAGAAATACGGTGATCGATTGGTTGAGAAAGAGCGCTGCTCTTACTTGCGGCCCGTCGTCGCTCATGCCGAGAGCCCACAGTGTCCAATCGCCAGCAAGGAGTTCATGTTTCCATTCGCGACGGTCGTCAAATGTCCTCAAGAAGAAATGCTTAAAGCGGCAGGCCCAACACTCGTTGGATCGGCGATCACCGAGGATCAGGCTTGGATCGGCCAGTTAACCGACGCAACGTCGATTGACCGTTTGAACATCGGGCCAATCCCAACCAACCGATTGAACTGGCTCCAACCGCATGAAGGTAATATCATTGACTTCCTGTTCCGCTCACGAGCCTATCAAATGAGCGAAGCAAGAGTTGCTGCGTTGGTCTAGGGCGTTTGTCTTCCTAAAAAAAGTGGGATAGGCTTCCAGCCTGTCAGAGCACCAGCGCACCAATTGACAGGCTGGAAGCCTAGCCCACGAAAAATTCAATCCACAAACCTCCATGCAGCCACTCGACTCTCATCTTCGCACTCGAATTGTCCAAGCGGAAGATGCGATCGATCAACTGGGCGAGCTAACGGCGGCTGCGGGTTTCTCTAAAGCCCTCGTCGTCACCGATCCCGGCATTGTCGCCGTGGGCCATGTCGAACGCGCCGTCGCGGCGCTGAAAAGATCAAACATCGATTCGTTTGTCTTTGATGGAGCCCGAGAGAATCCGACCACCGACCATGTCGATGCCGGACTGGCCGTGGCCCATGAGTATCAGCCTGACCTTTTGATTGGACTCGGCGGCGGCAGTTCGATGGACTGCGCCAAAGGCATCAACTTCCTTTATTCTTGCGGCGGCAAGATGGAAGACTACTGGGGAGTTGGCAAAGCGACCGGTCCAATGCTGCCGATGTTCGCCATTCCAACCACCGCCGGCACCGGCAGCGAGATGCAGTCATTCGCACTCATCTCACAAACCGACACGCACATCAAAATGGCTTGTGGTGACAAACGGGCCAGTTGCCAGATCGCAATCCTCGACCCGCTGCTGACGTTGACTCAACCGCCCAGCGTCACAGCGCTGACCGGCATCGACGCGCTCTCACACGCAGTTGAGACTGCCGTGACGACCAAACGTAATGCAACCTCTTCAGAGTATTCCAAGCGCTCATGGCATTTTTTGTCCGAGAATTTTCCGTTGGTCATTCTCGATCCATCGGATATTGCTGCCCGAGCGGCAATGCAAATTGGAGCCGCCTACGCTGGCGTCGCGATTGAAAATTCAATGCTGGGTGCCGCTCACGCGCTGGCCAATCCACTGACGGCATCCTTCGGTACTGCCCATGGGCAAGCTGTTGGCTTGATGTTGCCCCACGTGGTTCGGTTCAACGGTAGCCAAAACAAACATTGCGAAGAGACTTATTCTAGTATGGGTGGCAGCAGTCAAGCACTAGCCGAAACGTTGACTGGATTTTGCGAACACGTGGGACTAAAAACTCGACTGTCTGAGATTGGTGTCAATCAACAGCAACTGCCTCAACTCGCCGCTGCCGCCGCCAAACAGTGGACAGGAACGTTCAACCCGATAAAAGTAGATGAGGCATCCCTGTTGCAGATTTACCAGAAAGCGTTTTAGGAAATACGACCATCGATTAATACAAACAGCAAGTAAAACCGTCGCACTAACTCAAACATTTCGCTGCTTGACTTAGAAGTATAAAACAACCACGAAAACGAATCTTCTCGAACAAATCACGACGATCCATGCCAAGCCCTCCCACAACCTACCGGTGCATCAACCGCATCTTGATTGTCTGCTTGATGATCAGCTTCGGCGGCATGTCTTCTTTTGCACAAACGCAACCAACCAGCCCCGATTGGACTTCCTTCCGTGGCAACGCTCAATCGACCGGATATGCGGATGGCGAAACGAGTGACACATTCCTGCCGCTGTGGAAGTTCAAACTGGACGAAGGCGGTTTCGAATCCTCAGCTGCGATTGTTGCCACCAAAGACACCGCCACTGGACTGGAACAAAAGACGGTTTACATCGCGGGGCTAACCAACGACGTCCGTGGCAAACTGTTCGCACTAAACCTAGAGGACGGTACGAAGCGTTGGGAATTTGAATCCGAGGATGGCTTCTTGACCACCCCCGTCGTTGACAACGGAAAGCTGTACCTAGGGGACATGCTGGGGCATTTTTTCTGCGTTGACAGCAGCGGCGAAAAACAGTGGACCTACAAAACAGAAATTGAAATCAATTCTAGCGCCAACATCTATAAAGACTTGGTTCTATTCGGATCACAGGATGGCGCCCTTTACGCGCTCGACAAAGCCACTGGCGAATTTCGCTGGAAGCATACGACCGAAGACCAAATTCAATGCTCGATCACGGTCGCGAAGAACCACGCTTTTCTGGCGGGGTGTGACAGCATGCTGCACGTGATCGATCTGGATACCGGAAAAGAAACGGGCAACGTCAAGCTTAGCTCACCCACCATTTCCACACCGGCTGCCCGAGGCGACACGGCCTATTTCGGCAACGAAAAAGGCACGTTCTATTCCGTCGACGCGGCCACATTAAAAACCAATTGGACGGTCGAAGACGAGCGCGGCGGTAACTCGATTCGCTCCTCTGCCGCAGTTGCCGACGGCCATATCGTGGTCGGTGCGCGGAACCGAAAGCTGTACTCCTTCCATCCAGAAACCGGCAAGGAAAACTGGTCGACCACGCTCAAGAATAAAGTTGATTCTTCGCCAGTGATTGTAAAAAACAGGGTTATCGCCGCATCCAACGATGGTAGGCTCTATTTGCTGAATCTTGAGGACGGCAAACTGCTGTGGCAAAAACAGTTCAACGGCGGTTTCACGGGCTCACCCGCATTCGCTCACGGGTTTGTCATCGTCGCTACCGACGATGGGTTCGTGTACGCGTTGAAATTTGCCGACACGAACCAAGACAAAAACGATCAGACCTAGACCTTGAAAACTGACTCATGACCGAATCCACAAAAACAGAAGTCGGCAGCTACTTCATTTCTAACTATCCTCCGTACTCCAAATGGAACGCGGACCAGTTAGACGATGTCACTCAAGTCATGGCCAAGCCGCCCGCTGCCGATACGCCACTAGGATTGTACCTGCACATTCCCTTCTGTCGTAAGCGATGCAAATTTTGTTATTTCAAAGTGTTCACTGATCAAAACGCCAAAGACATCGAGTCCTACGTCGCCGCACTTTGCAAAGAAATCGAATTGGTCAGCCAACAACCCATCATGGGCGACCGGCCGTTTCGATTCGTCTACTTCGGTGGCGGCACGCCTTCTTTCTTGAGCTCCAAGCAATTGACTTCTTTGGTTGATCGATTGCGAGCCAACATTAACTGGGACCAAGCCGAAGAGGTCACCTTTGAGTGCGAGCCGGGGACGCTGCAAGAGAACAAAATCAAAACGCTCAAAGAACTGGGCATTACGCGATTGAGCCTCGGCGTGGAAAACTTCACCGATTCCGTTCTGGAAGAAAACGGACGCGCTCATCTATCCAAAGAAGTTTACAAATCTTGGGATTGGATCAAAGCAGCCGACTTCGACAACGTGAACATCGACTTGATTTCAGGGATGGTTGGCGAGACGTGGGATAACTGGAAATATAACATTGCCGAAGCCATCAAGCTTTCCCCCGAAAGCGTCACGATTTATCAGATGGAGCTGCCGTTCAACACGGTTTACTCGAAAGATATTCTTGGGGAAAAAATTGAGACGCCGGTTGCAGACTGGCCGACTAAACGCGACTGGCTAAATTATGCGTTCGATGAATTTCTATCGGCGGGTTACAAAATCAGTAGCGCTTACACTGTCGTCAAGGACAACGACAAAGTGAACTTCAGCTATCGGGATAACCTGTGGCAGGGGTCCGATTTATTGGCCACTGGCATCGCCAGTTTTGGACATGTCGGGGGCGTACACTATCAAAACAAAGCAGACATGAAGCAGTACAAAGCCGATCTGATGGAGCATGGCAAGCTTCCTCTTGGGCGCGGCTTTCGTCCCTCCAAAGAGCAATTGTTGATTCGCGAGATGATTTTGCAGCTGAAACGCGGTTATCTAGAAGTGGGTTATTTCCAAGCAAAATTTGGCGTCAACATTCTGGAAAAATGGAAGGCTGAATTTGCTCAGCACGTCGCTGACGAGATGCTGACGATTGACGATTCGAAAGTCACGCTCACCCGCAAAGGGTACATGCACGCAGACGCTCTGTTACCGGTATTCTTCGAAACCGAAAACCAAAACGTGCGTTACACTTAGCGCTCTAGAGTGGGATAGGCTTCTAGCCTGTCATAGCAACAAACAGCATCGCTCCCCTCCGCCTTGGTTAACATGTCAGAGACTCTTACTTTCATGATGGGCGAATTCGCAGCCGAATTCCCCACCGACCGACTGTACGCCGTCAACCACATGTGGGCTCAGGAACAGTCCGACGGCAACCTGCGATTCGGATTCTCTGCCTATGCCGTCCGTCTCTTACAAGACGTTTACTTTCTTGACTGGAGCATCGACGCGCCGACGACACTTGCCGCCGGCCAAGAAATGGGCTCGATCGAAAGCAAGAAAGCCGAAAGCAGTTTGTACTCTCCGGTGCGGGCGAACTTGTTGCGTTTTAATGATGAACTGATGGAAGACCCCAGCGCGATTAACACAGATAAACACGAACGCGGATGGTTATTTGAGACCGACCATCAGGCACAAGAAGAAGCCCAGCAACTTCTCTCGCCGGAAGCATATCTAGAATTGCTGGTCACTGTCTGGGAGAAAACCCAGCGCACGATAAAAGGACAGTTAAATGAATAGCGCTGTTGGTGGGTCTGTATTCCACTGACACGGAATCCTTTGGCCCCACCCTACCTCGAGTCCTCTTATCGTAGGGTGGGTCAAGCGACAACGTCGCGCCGACCCACCAATCGCCAAGGCTTA
>CALKXO010000175.1 GCA_938003615.1 uncultured Pirellulaceae bacterium
GTCGAGTGTTCAATAATCTCATGGCTGCCACGTTTTTGGGGTGAGTCATTTTGCAAAAAAACTCAATACCCAATAACGGGGCAGTTCTTCAAGACAACTCTACCAAGATTCGCCAGCTTGCAGATTTTTGCACCTCCACCCGAAGGGAGGGTGGCATGAGGAACTATTCATATTTTGGCACAGCCGGTTCAGGGATCTCATCCAGCAGTTTCAACACGACATCTTCGGATGTCATCCCCTCGGCCTGAGCCTGAAAATTTGTGCCGACGCGGTGTCGCAACACGGGCAAGGCAATCTTTTTGATGTCGTCGATGCCGACAGAGAATCTTCCGTCCATCGCTGCGACAGCTTTGCCACCGGAGATTAAGAACATCCCCGCACGTGGACCCGCGCCGAAGTCGACCAGCTCCTTGACCATCTCCGGCGCTTGATCATCGCTCGGTCGGGTCGCTCGGACCAATCGCGCGACGTATTTGATCACATAATCACTCACGGCGACCGAGTTGACCAGCTTCTGCAGGTTGATGATCGCTTTGGCCGAAAGGATCTTTCGCACTTCCGGTTTTTCATCGCGTGTCGAGGCGCTGAGGATTAACTCTTCTTCCGCCGCCGACGGGTAGTCGACTTTGATGTTGAACATGAACCTGTCCAACTGCGCTTCAGGCAGCGGATAAGTTCCCTCTTGTTCGATCGGATTTTGCGTCGCGATCGTGAAAAATGGCGGTTTGAGATTGAACGTTTGGTTACCGACGGTGACCTCGCGCTCCTGCATCGCTTGCAGGAGAGCCGCCTGAGTCTTTGGCGGCGTCCGGTTGATCTCATCGGCCAGTAGAATGTTGGTGAAGATCGGGCCTTCGACGAATCGGAATTGTCGTCGACCGTTTTCATCTTCGTCCAACACATTGGTGCCAGTGATGTCCGAAGGCATGAGGTCCGGCGTGAACTGAATCCGTTTGAACTGGACGTCCAAAATTTTGGAGATCGTACTCACCAGCAGCGTTTTGGCCAGTCCCGGCACGCCTTCTAGCAGACAGTGGCCGCGCGTGAAGATCGCGGCAAAAACCTGATCAATGACTTCTTCTTGCCCGACAATGACCTTGTGCAGTTCTTTCTCCATTACCTTGCGGTGTTGGCTGAATTCCTGAAGGACATCGCCCAGACTTCTTGCTTTTCCTGACACTCTTTCCTCGCTGTCGGCACCGCGTAATCGCCAAGTTCTCTCGTAGTGGGCGAGGCTGCGAGTCCTTGCATAACCTAGTGGTTCGTCAGAGTTCGCCTAGTTGTGGGATAGGCTTCCAGCCAACCTGTCCTTTCGCTGCTCGAATTCGCTGGCAGGCTGGAAGCCTATCCCACTTTTCAATTTTGACAATCCACTCGGTTGTTCAGGGACTCGTCGCATCGATCGCTACCCGAAGCGTGAATTGTAAGTTTTCGGACGCCCAGCGGCAACGACGAAGCGAATAAACATTCTCTTTGGTTGCTTTTTCTGCTAAGTTTTTGCTAGGACGGTTTTCAATCAGTTTCTCCGACCCGAACTGCGAAGTGGCATGATCAATTTTCGAAAAACGGGGCGCCGCCGTATTGGGAAGCCACCATTCTGTATGTTGGTTGGGTGCTTGTTCGTCTTAGCGACGTGCTACGTGGAATGGTTTGACTGTCAGAGTGCTGCAGCTTTTCAACGCAAGGTAAGAAACAGGAACGACAAAGGTGTGTCGGCCGAACGGGTTCGTCAATCTGTGAAACAAGGTGTGGCGTACCTGAAAGATAAACGTCGCAATGGTTCATGGAACGATTATCGATCTTCGGGGGATGTCACGGCATTGGTGACGTTGGCCTTGCTCAACGCTGGCGAATCTCCCGACGACGAAAAGATGGCGCTCTCGCTTCAGTATATTGCTGAAAGGATGCCGGTCCATTCGCTATCGACTTACAGCGCGTCCTTGAAGGTCATGGCATTGGCGGCCGCTGACCCCAAAGGGAAAAGGTACAAGCGTGATGTTGACGACGCTGTCGAATGGCTTTTAGACAACCAGGTCAAGGACGGTGGATGGTCTTATATGGATCAAGGCGGCGCGGGAGATTCTTCCAACAGCCAATTCGCGATTCTGGCGCTGCATGCGGCCGTTCAAATGGGAATCGAAGTCCCGCAGCAGACGTGGAAGAAAGCGGAGAAGTACTGGATGAAATGCTACCTCCAAGGTGGCGGATTTCGCTATCGGATCGGCGGGCAAGGAAACGAGAGTATGAGCTGTGCCGGGATTTCCTCATGGGTCATCATCCAAGAAAATCTTGCTGAGTTCGAGCGCTTGGTCAACGGCGACCGCGCAGACAGTTGTGGCAAACAAGAGAATATGGAACCTGTCGAAATCACAGTAAACAAACTTGCGAGAAACTTTGGCGTTCAAGGCGGCGGTTACTACTACTTGTATGCTCTCGAAAGAGCCGGGCGACTTTCGGGACAACGCTTTTTCGGTGTGCATGATTGGTATCGCAGTGGATCGGGTCATCTGGTCAATCGTCAGAACAAACTGACCGGCATCTGGAAAGGGAGTACGTTCGCCGAAGACAATCCGAATATCGCGACGGCGATGGCGTTGCTGTTTTTGGCAAAGGGAAAGCGCCCTGTCGCCCTCGCCAAGTACGAGTATGGCAAAAATGATCAATGGGATAACCACCCCAAGGGCGTTCACTATCTGACGCGCGAACTTGAGTCTCAGTGGGATACAAAACTCAACTGGCAAACGGTGCGTTCAAAAGAAGCGTCGGTGGACGACCTGTTGGAGTCACCTGTGTTGTTTATCTCGGGGCGTAAATCGTTCACGCTCAACCGTCAACAGAAAGAGAATCTTCGCAAGTATGTGGACAATGGCGGTTTCATTCTTGCCGAAGCTTGCCAAGGAGAAGGCTGTGGCGACGCAAGTGGTTTTGATCAATCGTTTCGCGAACTGATGGCTGAGATATTCCCGGAGAGTGATCTGGATGTGCTGGCGCCGGATCATCAGTTGTGGAGCTCGCATTTTTCGATCACGCCTAACGAAGAGAGGCCGCTGTTGGGATTGCAGGCTTGCTGCCGGACGAGTGTGCTGTATTGCACTAGGAACCTCTCCAGTTACTGGAATCTTAACCGACCGGGGCTTGAGCCATTTGTCAGGAAGCGGAAAGCGCTTAAGTTGAAGGAGCGCGTCGACTACTGCTGCCAATTGGGGGTAAATGTTGTGGCGTACGTGACTGGCCGACAGTTGCGAGAACGAGGAGATACGCCAACGGTTAAAGCGCAGGCGGCCAAGTCTGTGTTGGCCAACCGTTCGATCAGTGTCGGGACGCTCAGTCATAGCGGCGGCAGCGACGAAGCGCCTAACGCGCTGAAGAACATCATGTTGCAAATGGAAGCTTCGGGCCTAGACGTAAATCTAAAAAAGAATCTGGTCGACGCCGATCACAAACAGATGCGGGACTTTCCGGTTTTGTTCATGCACGGAAGGGCCGGTTTTGAATTCAGTGACGAACAACGGAAATCAATTAAGGGCCACCTTGAATCGGGCGGATTTATATTTGCCAATTCGATCTGTTCCAATGAAGCGTTTACTGAGTCATTTCGCAGCGAGATGGCTGAAATCACGGGCGTCGCGCCAGCACCGATCCCTGCCAATCATGCGATCTGGACGAGGGAGTTCAACGGCAAGCGTATTGATCAGGTGATGCTGCGAAAACGTGATCCGGCTGTCAAAGGAGGTTTTGCGGAAGTACTGGGGCCGCCACAGCTGGAGGGGATCGAGTTTGAGGGACGGTTCGCCGTCGTGTTTTCACCTTGGGATTTGAGTTGTGCGTTGGAGAACCTAACCGTTAGTCAATGTACCGGATACACTCGCCAGGACGCTGAACGCATCGGGTTCAACGTATTGTTGTATGCCCAACGGGTCGACTGACGCGCACCCGCCATTTGAACAAAATGATTGTCACTGGTAGTCTTTTAGAGCTGAGTTGACATGTAGTGGGATTCGCTAGAATTCCTGATGAGCAAAGTAATTTTGACCTACGCATTGTGCGGATTTACCAACTTTGGTGCGATTGGGATTCAGATCGGCGGCATCGGACCGCTGGCTCCGAAACGGCGCGGCGATCTGGCTCAACTGGGCATGCGAGCAATGTTTGGCGGAATGTTGGCGTGCTGTATGACGGCCTGCATGGCGAGCGTGATGTACGGTCTGTTGAGCTAATAAGTAGTAGGATAGGCTTCCAGCCTGTCTAGTATTTCAATGACAGGCAGGATGCCCATCCTATTCTTTGTTGGCGGCAATGATCTTCCATGAGACGCCGAACGGGTCGCGCACGATTCCATATCGATATGCAAAAAAGGTTTCGGCCAGCGGCATCTGAATTTCGCCGCTTTGCGACAACGCAGAAAAGTACTTCTCAGCAATTTCTGGCGATTGAACGTGCAACGCAAAAGCGAAGCCTGAGAGATTGGCGACGTTTTTCGGATCGACGGCCAATTGCGATACGCGCAGTACCTTGGCGGCCTGATAGACGCATACCGCACCAACGATTGTTCCCTTGAGCAGAGCCACGATGGTTTCTGATTCTATTTCGAAGCCTTGGCATTTGATAAGTAGGGTGGGTCGTCCGTGTTTCGTGTCAGCGAAAGGCAGACCCACCATTTTTTCTGGTGGGTCCGCGCGACTAACGTCGTCTTGACCCACCCTACTAGAATATCGAAGGAACTTTGATAGATATCTAAATACCTGCCAATTCGAGTTCTTCAGCGGTACCCGTCGTTACCTTTTCAATCGCAACCGCGCACACTTTGTACTCGCCTGTGCCGGTCACTGAATCGCCGGCGTCGTTGGTCAGCAAATTGGCGCGGCTTTCGGCAAAGTGCATCGGCATCCAAATACAGCCGAAACGCACACGCGGCGATATCCATGCCTCGGCGACAACCTCGCCACGGCGCGACGACACCTTCACGCGATCACCGTGCTGCAAACCGTAGATCTTGGCGTCGCGCTTGCTGATTTCGATAAAGTTACCGCGCTGCTTGGCAACCGGCCCGGGATCACGACGAGTTTGTGTAGCGCTGTTGTAATGATACAGCGTGCGACCGGTCGAAAGAATCAGCGGGTAATCGTTATCGGGAAGCTCAGCACTTGGCCGATAATCGACAGCTTGAAATTCAGCTTTGCCGATCATTGGACCGTCCAGATGCAGCGTTGGTGTGCCCGGATGGTCGGGGGTAGGGCAGGGCCATTGAAGTCCGGCGACGTTCTGCTCTAGACGCAGGTAAGAGATGCCGGCAATTTTAGGTGTCAGCGACGCGTATTCGGCAAACACTTCACCGGCGTCGGAGTAGTTTGGCATGGGGTATCCGCAAGCGCGAGCGATGTCGCACAAGATCTCCCAGTCCGGACGCGCTTGCCCCGGTGGATCGACTGCTTTGCGGACACGTTGCACACGCCGGTCGCTGTTGGTGAACACACCGTCCTTTTCCGCGAAACAGGCACCGGGCAATACGACATCGGCAAACCGAGTCGTTTCATTGTGGAAGATCTCCTGACAAACCACGAACTCGCATTGGTTCAGTCCGGCTTCGACTTGGCTGACGTTCGGTTCGGAGATCACGATGTCTTCGCCCATCACATACATCGCTTTGATCTTACCTTTTGCCATCTCCTTCATCATCACGTTCAGGTTCAGCCCGTCGTTGGGTGACAACGGGACTCCCCAAGCACTCTCGAATTTCTCACGCGCCGCATTGTCGGTGACTTTCTGGTAGCCAGGGTAGTAAATCGGCGTTGCACCAGCGTCATTGGCGCCTTGGACGTTGTTCTGGCCACGCAGCGGATTCATGCCGGCCGATCGCACGCCTAAGTGCCCCGTCATCAAGACGAGATTCGCCAAACAGTAAACATTGTCCGTGCCATGTGTGTGCTCGGTAATGCCCAGTGTGTAATAGATCCCTGCGTGTTTGGTCGTCGCGTACATTCGAGCAACCGTGCGAATGTCCTCGGCAGGTACGCCGGTAATCTTTTCGGCTTCCTCCGGCGTATAGTCTTTAACTTTCGCGCTGATGGCATCAAAGCCTTTGGTGTGTTTGTCGACGAACGCTTGGTCATGAAGGCCTTCGCTGATGATGACGTTGGCCAGCGCGGACAGCAACCAGACATCCGTTCCAGGCTTAAGCTGCATGTGGACGTCAGCCATTTCGGCCAACCAAATTTTTCGTGGGTCGGCGACAATCAGTTTCGCACCACGCTGTCGCGCGCGCTTCATCTCCATGGCGATGATCGGATGAGCCTCGGTTGTGTTAGAGCCAATCACGAACATCATCTCAGAATCACGAATCTCATCAATGGCGTTGGTCATCGCACCCGCACCAAACATTTGCACCAGACCGGCGACAGTTGGGGCGTGTCAGGTGGCGGCACATTGATGAATATTGTTGGTTCGAAAGGCAGCTCGGGATAGCTTTTGCATGAGGTAATTTTCCTCACCCGTGCAACGCGATGAAGAAACAAACCCAAGGGCATCTGCCCCGTGCTGGTCTCGTACTTTCATCAATCCTTCGGCGGTTGCGCTAATGGCTTCCTGCCAAGTCGCCGGATGCAGCAGACCGTCGGTGCCGCGAATCAGCGGTTCGGTAATGCGGTCGGGGTGATGCACAAAATCGTAAGCAAAACGCCCTTTGACACACAAGTTTCCATCGTTGAGCGTTTCGCCGGGCTCGGGGCTGGTGATTTTGACGACTTTGTCATTCTGCACATGGAGGTCTAACTGACATCCGACGCCGCAGAAGTTACAGGTAGAACGAACGGCTTCGGTGCCACCAAGTTGCACCAAATTCACCGGGGCCTTTTTCTCGATCAGTGCACCGGTTGGGCAGGTGTCGATACAGCCGCCGCACAATTCGCAGGTGGTGTCGATCAAACTTCGTTGGCCAGCGGTTTCGATGGTTGTCTCGGCACCGCGATGAGAGAGCGTGATTGCGTTGACCGCTTCGACTTCGTCGCAGTAACGCGTGCAGCGCGCACACAGAATGCATAGCTCTGGATTGAATTGGATGTAGGGATTGTCGTCGCCCGGTCGCGCCGCACGCGGAGCGCTGACCGGTTCGAGTCCCATTGGGGCAACGGTCTTGCACAGCTCACGCAGCTCGTTGCCGTTTCCCGTTTCGATCGGCAATCCGGCATCGTCTAGTTCATGGTCCGCCATGTAAAGGTTGTAGAGAATGGTGCGATGTTTCTCGATGCGATCGGATTCTGTAGTGATTTCCATGTCGGGCGTGACGACCCACGCGCATCCAGGCTGTAAGCGTCGTTGTCCGGCGACTTCCACCAAGCAAACGCGGCAGGCTCCTGCTGGTGCGAGCCGGTCATCGTGACACAGCGACGGGATTTTCACCTCGGTTCGATCGGCGACTTGGAAGACGGTTTCACCGGGGAAGGCTTCCACGGTTTGGCCGTTGAGTTTGATTGAAAATGATTCGTTCATGGGATTCTCGAAAATTTGTTTTGTGCCGATGATCTCGTTGGCCCTGACCTTGCTATCAATCTTATTCATCGTCTTGATCTTGTTAGCCGTCTTAACGCTAGTTACGGTTCCAAACTGCCGCATCCGTGGCTAGCGCCAAAACGGCTAACAGCTTAAAAGAGCCGAGACCTATCTACGTTTGGGTTCAATTTACGACCGTGTCTTAAAGTGATCCGGAAAATGTTCTCGTGCGGAGGTCAGTGGTTTGGCGGCGATCATGCCCAATCCGCAAATCGAGCCTTCCTCCATCTCCCAAGCGACGTCTTCAGTGTGCTCGAACGTTGCCGGGTCGCCTAATTGAATATAGTTCTCGTTTTGGCGACGCATGTATTGTGTGCCAATTCGACACGGGGCGCACTGACCGCAGCTTTCACGCTCGAAGAACTTTAGCTGCCAGTTGGCTGCCTGGGCCATATCGACGGTGTCGTTTATCACGACGATGCCGGCGCTGCCCATCATTGAGCCGGCATCGGCAAGGTTTTTGTAGTCCAGCGGTAGAGCGCGTTTGGAAATTGGCAGGAACCCAGAAGAGGCACCGCCGGGCGAAAACGCCAGCGGCGTCCCGACGTAACCACCGGCCTCGGCGACCAATTCATCCAGCGTGACACCCAATGGCATTTCATAGACACCTGGTTTGTTAATGTGCCCAGAGATGCAGTACAACTTCGAACCAGCCTCTGTTCGTCCCAGATCGTGGAACCACTGTCCGCCGTTGTGAACGATGGCCGGCACGCAGGCGATCGTTTCGACGTTGTGGATCAAGGTCGGCTTATTCCTGAAGCCTGATTCGGTAGGAAACGGAGGCTTGAGACGCGGCATGCCACGTTTGCCCTCGAGCGATTCTAACAGCGCCGTTTCCTCACCGCAAATATAAGCACCGTGACCTCGGACGACGTTGATGTTGAAATCACCCAGTGGCCCCTTTGCGTCTCTTCCTTTTGCTTCGTCGATGGCCGCACGCAGCACAGCGACCTCGTTAACGTATTCGCCGCGGATGTAAATATAGATCTCGCGCGTGCCGACCATCGCCGCCGCGATGGCCAGTCCCTCAAGCATTTTGTGTGGCTGACGCAGCATCGTCTCACGGTCTTTGAAAGTTCCCGGTTCGGCTTCGTCCGCGTTACAAACAACGTAGCGTTCCGTTTCGGCCTGGTTGATCAACGACGTCCATTTGAAGTGGGCCGGAAAACCCGCGCCGCCGCGTCCTTGTAGGCCAGAGGTTTTCAGTTCTTCAATGACCGCTTCGGCATCCATCAATCTGGCTTTTGCCAAAGCCGAATAGCTAAGATCGACTTCTCCCGCGAGATTGATGGCTAGGTCATCGTTGGCGGGACTGATGTTGGTTTCATTTTCTGAATAGGTGACCAGCTCCATCTCTTCGCTCAGGCTTGCAACGGCTAGGTCACACTGGCCAAGACAACTGACGCGCTCGCATTGTTTCCCCGATTCGACAATTTGACGAGCCAGTTCGTCCGCGCCGAACATTTGGCAAGTCAGGCCGTCACAGACACGCACGCGCGTGCCGGGATTGTTGATCAAAGTATAGAATTTTCCGGTGCCCCAAATATCGGCTTCCGGGACGCCCGTTTGTTGGGAGACTTTGCGGACGGATTCCTCGGTGACACCGCCTTCATGTTCCAGCAGTTCGATAATTTGTTCGCGATTGGCATCTGGTTTAAGCATGGGTTCTTCTAGAGGGTCGATCGAGCGCTGATTTGGGCCAAGAACTGGAATTCGGTGAATCGTCGGTACCTGTTAGTCTGGGCAGTGAACCGAAGGGGTGTGGCTGATGTCACTGACTGACTATAGTTTACGCTGATTGCCCGGAAATCTGAAATAGAAGATCTCGGTAATGGACGCGGTCACGAGTCCCGTCGCTTGATGGAGCTTGAGGACTCGTGACCTCGTCCACTGTATAAATCCTCCCCTCAGGCGATTAATAAATACCACCACTTGGACTGTCTGTCGTGAATTCGTCGTTGAAATCTTTCTCCCGCATCGTCGTAAAAATCGGTTCGGCGTCGTTGGTCGATCAAAAAACGGGCATTCGACATCAATGGTTGCGCTCTCTAATTCAAGATGTCGCCGAACTATGTGAGTCTGGTTGCGAGGTAATCATCGTGTCATCGGGTTCGATCGCCTTGGGACGACGGATGATGACGGCCAAAGGCATTACGGCTG
>CALKXO010000176.1 GCA_938003615.1 uncultured Pirellulaceae bacterium
CGAATCCCCACAAGCCGTACCGAACGGCCCACGCCAACATACCGATCAGCAGCATGTTTTTAACGCCCAGTCGAGCGAAGCATAACGGCATCACTAGCATGAAGAAAATCTCGCTCATCTGCCCCGTACTCATCGCTCCGGTGGTTGAATCAAACAACCTGACACCGGACTGATCGACGTATCCGTAACCCATCGCATAGTATCCTGCCAGCGGAATACAAATCAGGAACGATGCCAGCGCGAAAACGAAAAACGACTTGTCCCCGAGCATCGCCCAAGCGTCAACACCAAGGATTTTACCAATCGATATTTTCTCGCCTTTTGCCGGCGGAGCGGTACGCGGCAACGTCAAGCAGTAAATTCCCATGACTGCAGAAGCGATCGCCGCAGCGTGGAACATGTGAGCAGAATTGTCACCAAAGTTGATTGCGTCGCCGGTAAATGTGCGGCAGCCCCACATCACCCAGTTCCCGAAAATCCAACCGATGGTGCCCAACACACGGACGACAGGAAACTCCTTTTCGCCGTCCACCAGATGTTTAAAGGAAAGACTGGCCGTCAAACCCAAGGTCGGCATGAAGCAAATCAAATATGCCAACAGGCAAAGAACCATCGGATGCGTAAATTGAGCGAACGCTCCGGTCGGTTCACCCGCGCTGGCCAGTGCGGGAGTAAACCACAGCAGAACCGCCCCCAGCAGACTGAGAATCGCCAGCACCCATTCTGTATTGAGCAAGCGGTCGGTGATCAACCCAAGCGACAAAGGCGCGACAATCGCTGCGATGGGGGCCGCCGTGTACGCCGCCGCAATGAAACCAGTCATTCCGTTTTCGGTCAAGAAACCGTTCATCGAAACGTACCACGCACCCCAGATAAAGAACTGCAGGAACATCATGATCCCAAGTCGAACCAAGAGGACTACTGATGATTTCGCCGATTTGGCTCCGGAGACATTCGACATCGTCAACACATCCTATCGTTTGGGGTTAAGTAACCAAAAACCTCAACCAACTACCCTTCGGCTGAGCTCTTCAACAGCGGTTCCGATAAATTCAATGACTCCATGAAGCAATTTTGCATCTCGAAAAACGAATGCACCAGATCGGCAGGTGTTACGTCCAACGGTCCTTTGACATGGATGAGATTCGGCTGAACCTCAATGGAGGTTCTCATTGATTTCAGGCCGATCGTGCAATACGTGATGTCTTTATCATAGTCCAAATCAACATCGCTAGAGTCAGCGTCTTCAATTTGGTCGATGATCGATTCCAAATCGAGTGGATTCTCGCATGCAACTTCCAGTTGATTGAAGCGCGTTCCGAATGCTTCGAAAAACTCCGCACCCGTAATTACATCAGCTGTACTGATATTGCGCACACTACGGCGGAGTATCACGTTTCGGTGCGAGTCCTCCATCGGCACTACAGTGACCTCGTAGAAAAAAAGTGGCGTTGTGATCACGCCCATTCCGTCCGCCGGCCCATCGGCAGATATTTCCTTACGTTTGAACCTGAAACTGGATTTCAATTTGGCAAACGTCGCATCCAAATCGGCATCCAGTTCGGCTTGTGCCAACTCGCTCAGATATTTTTGACTGACGGGCCCTTTAGAAGCGGAAGATCCCGCCGCCTTGGAGATGCCTTTGAGTTCTTTGACCGGAATCTGTTGCTCAGCAACAAAGGAAATGTCTGGATTTTTGGGCATGTCGCAGGAAAATGAAAGCTGGGAAAGGAATAAAGGATCTACGAAGCGGGAGAGTGATTGCCTGACGCAACCAATTTAGCGTCCTTTGAACGGTTGAGAAAGCACCCAAACTTTCCCAAGCACGGCGCCGCCAAACGAGCGTTCTCGCCGCATCGCGCTGATTGGTATGTAAACCAGCCTCGAAATACCAAGCAAACGCTATCACTTTCGATTTTCGGGCGTCTGTGTTCCGGTCAGTTAAACTGTGCGGCCTGCTGGGCGTCTGTGTTCTCGAACAAGTTCCGATTTTGTGGACGGCAGTAATCGTTAGGACGATTTACGATTGTGATGGTTTTGATCGACAAGCCAAAACTGACGTTTCAAAGACTTGCAATCCCGCATGGCAGAAACGTGATTGAAACAACTCCAACGTTCCACGCGTCGATAGATTTTCGCCGATGGAAAAACACCCAGTTTTATTACTGGGCAGACCCAGATTTCAAAAGGATTTGAAAAATGCGATCCATGTTCATGCTCGTAGCCCTCGCGGCTGCGATTGGTTTCACTGGCTGCTGCGGCACCGGTGGTAGTTGTAAACTGGGAAACTGCAAGCTTGGCAGTAGCCTCGGTGCAGGGAAGACATTGTTGTCATCGGCTGGCAGTAGACGCGCGACTCAGGCTACCTCAGGTAGCGCCTCTTACGCTTCGATGAACGATTGCGGATGCGGCGCAACTGGCAACGCGACCGGTGCTTGCGGTCCTGATTCAGTCATCTCGATTTCCGCTCCGTACGCCTGCGACGGCGGATGCGGTAGTGCATCACCAATTCCGATGAGTGCTCCATCTTCTTGCGGCTGTTCAAGCTGTGATGGTGGCGGTGCAGTCGAATACGCTCCAGCCCCGTCAAGTGGCTGCAGTGCTTGCGAATCAGCGCAGTCAAGCTGCGGTGGTGGATGCGATTCAGCACAGGTAGGTGAGTCACGCGGGATTTTGACAAAGAGGTCTTCGAAAAAGGATCTATCAAGCAACAAAGGGTTGGGCCTGTTTCTGAAGGGGAAAGGAAAAGCCTGTGAGGATAGAGCACAACCATGCTCTCTGTTTGGTAAGAAGAAGTCTCGTTCTTTGAAATCCAGTGTCGCAAGTGACTCTAGCGTGAGCACTGGGTGTGGCTGCGATGCTTGCTCTGGTGATGGAGAAGTCGTTCAGACCGTTGCACAGATGCCTGGCGACATGATCTACGGTGGCGATGCTGGGGGACGCCGCATTTCAACAGGAATCATCTCCGACATCCGCGGTGGAATCGGCCGTAGTGGACATCGTGCTAGGGGATGTCGTGTGTCCGGTTGTGGAGTCGGCGGCAAACTTTGTGGTACCTGCTCTAAAGCCGCTGGTTTGTTGGGTGCCGGTCACCCTTATGGTGGCTCCATCCCTCACACTAATCCTGCGATGGGACAACAGCCTCAATCGGGTATCGCCCCTCAGTACGCTTACCCGTACTACACCACTCGAGGCCCTCGTGACTTCTTGCGTGACAACCCACCTTCGATTGGATACTAATTCCGATTCGAAGGAAGTGAAGCTAGTTTGAAATCTGGAGCACGTCGTCCGTTTGGGCGACGTGCTTTTTTCGTGCGCCGGTTTCGTCAAAGCATTCCGGATGCTTCGTGCTTCCAACAACCGCCCAACTTGGTCCATCCGTTACAGATTCGCGATTTCCGAACCTAACAACCCATACGCCCCGGACAATCGGTATTTTTGTTGCGATTCAGCACGGCGGCGAATCGATACAAAACAGAGAAGGTATACCCTTGCGTCCGTGCGCCCGAATTATTTGAAGATCATCATGTCCGCGAACAACAAGCCATCGTCAAACCAAAGACCTGCGATCACCCGCCGCGCAGCAATCGCCGCCGCCAGTGCTGCGGTAACCGCTGCCGCGACCGCTTGCGGCGCTGGACAAGCGCCTGCAGATACGAGACGTCGTCCTGTAAAAAATTTAGTTCAACTAGGCGCACGCACACAGACCAAAGGATCCGGCATCAAGGCTCGGGCGGCGGCAGACTACACACGCAGCCTCAAACAGTATGGCGGGCGATTGGCCAACCCAGTGCGCGACTTAATGCTGACCGCGAAACACGAAAACCGCATCCACTTTGGCGTGATGGTGATTGGGTCTGGTTACGGCGCAGCAATCACCGCAGCCCGACTGTCGCAGCGTCTTAGGCCAGAGCATCGCATGTGCATTATTGAACGGGGAAAAGAATGGGTGCCCGGTAGCTTCCCCGACACATTCGGCAACGTCTCAGGAAACGCGCGTGCTGTTCTTGCTGGCCCCACCAAAGGTCAGGTGACTCAGCCACTAGGACTGTTCAACCTGATGATGAATGAAGAGGTCAACATTCTATCGGGCAACGGTCTTGGTGGAGGTTCCCTGATTAACGCCAGTATCGCCCTTCGCCCCCACCCGGAGGTCTTCATGCAAGACCGATGGCCATCGGCGCTTAACCGCATCGAAACGCTGGGCCCCTACTACGACAACGTGGCTCGTGCCCTATCACTGACACGTACGCCTCACGACCAAACTCCGAAAGTCCGCAGTCGCCGTTTGGCAGCCGAACGAATCAGTCGCAACCCAAGCTTTTTCGATCGATCGCACGTCTCGGTCATGTACGACCACCGCTACTTGGACCAACAAATGCGTAATCCTCAAGGCATGATTCAAAGCGCCTGCACGCTGTGTGGGGACTGTATCAATGGATGTAATGTAGGCGCGAAAAATACTCTGGCCATGAACTATCTACCTGTCGCAAAGCACAACGGCACAGAAATGTATACGCAATGCGAAGTAACATCGATCGAAAAGATGTTCGGCTACTACCGCGTCAACATGAACTACATTGACGACACGCAAAATGAGATCACGCGACATCCCGTTTCCATTAACACGCGTATGGTCGTAGTGGCAGCTGGCAGCCCCGCGAGTTCAACGATCCTGATGGAGTCCGAGAACCCGTCCTTTATGTTTTCGCCAATGCTGGGGCGAAACTGGTCAGGAAATGGAGACACCATTGGTTTTGCTGTGGGCCTTCAACCAGGCAACAACATGGGCGGATTTGGTGGCTATCACAGCGACCGGCCTCCGGTTGGTCCAACAGTACAAACGTCACTGAATTTCTATCGCGATGTGGAACTGTCGAAACGACTATTGATACAGGACGCAGCCATTCCGCGCGGCGTCAGCAATTTGTTCACTGCCTTGTTGGGCGACCTGAACCTAGATAACTCCATGGTGATGCTGGGAATGGGACACGACAAAGGCGAGGGGATTGTCGAAAAACGCGACGGTCGTTGGCAGGTCAAGTGGGACGGACTGAAAGATTCAGCTTATCGAAAAATGGTGTTCGGTGAATTCGATCGACTGGCTCGCGCTCACGGCGGACGCTACAAAAGACTCAAAGCTTTTGGCGACAACTTGGTCACCGTTCATCCGTTGGGTTCCTGCAATATGGCCGACGGTGCCGTCGGCGGAACCGTTAATCATCTGGGGCAGGTCTTCGACGGAGCCGACGGCAATATTCATCCGAATCTCTACGTCGCCGATGGCTCAATCATCCCTACCGCCCTTGGCGTGAATCCTTATATGACGATCGGCGCCTTGTCCGATCGCATCTCCAGCCACATCGTCGAAAACCCAATGCACGCCGAGCTGTTCGCCGACGCGCACAAAGGAGCGCACAGCGGAGCGTAAGCGGCTTGGATTAAGAACCTATCCCGAAACCTCGTCGTAGATTGGCCCCCCACTTTCTTTCCGACCCGAGGTTTCAGCATAGGTACTAAGCCGCCATCGATTTCATTCAATCAATTTAGAAAATTGATTCAACTTCGCCACCGTTTTTACTCATGATGGCCGTAAAAGAAACCGCGTCGATATCCGCATTCAAAAAGTGGACGCTACCATCACAGAAATTGACGTTGGCTCCGCCCGGGTGAAAGCTGAACGTCTCTTCGTTGGGGCCGCAATTTACGATGTCCCAAGTACAACCGGCAGGACCTCCCACTGGAGTCGCGCTGTTGTTCACCAGTTTGTCAACATTGAACGCATTGTCAGGGTCCGCCCAAGCCCACGATCGGCGGTTGGCAACGGTTCCATCATCCATCGTCTCTGGCTTGACGACCATGAAGCCGCCCGTGTCCACATCGTACCGCCCCGCGTCCTCTGCGATGGCAACGGTGTTGCTGGTCCCATCAGTAATCGATGCGATCGTGCGTCTCGAATCGCCATTGAGAGCACATTTGAATCGACGTTGGTTTGGATTTCCGTTAAGTCCCGGACGTACGGTCACTGGCGCTGAATAGTCTGTAAACCCATAACCTTCGGCGTCAACAGAGCTCGACCGTTGCGTCGAAGGACACAGGTACGCCGGAATAGAGAACTTAGCCGCCTGCTGATTGGTCGGTGCTTGTGGCAACGACGAATCAATGTCGTAGCGATATTTTAAATTGACAAACTGATAGACGTTGCCTTGCTCAATGAAGGGCAGAATGTACGTCTGAACTGAATGCGACGCTTGTCCAAAGCTTTCCAATTTTTGGCGGTCGCTGAAAAACACATTCTGGCCTGAATTTGAACCCGACCCGCCACGTTTGGCTTGTCCTGCCGAGGGAAATTGCATGTGGGCCGATTCGTAGTTGTGAATCGCAAGCCCCGATTGCCGCATGTTGTTTGCACATGTCGTTCGCCGAGCGGCTTCACGCACCTGCTGAACGGCGGGTAACAACATGCCAATTAAAATACCGATAATGGCGATGACGACGAGTAATTCGACAAGTGTGAAGCCCTTGCTGTTGTTTGTTTGGATGTTCACTGGAACCTCTGAGTGATGGTAAAGCTTTGAATTTGTAAGTAAAAGAGGGATGTGTTGGCACAGAAACACATCTCGGATTGTTGCGGTAGCAGATCCTTAGTGTGACGCCACACCTGGGCGGCGGATCAAGGAATCATTCACTCTCGCCAAGATTTCCGATCGACTGAACTGATCGAAACGCGGAGTTGCTGTGCAGGCATCAAGCGGTCACGCCGATTGCATCAGCACACATCAGGTGAAACCAGAGCATTCGGTTCCCGATGGAAAACAGTTGTATTTTGCAGCAAAGAAGAACATGACTGAAGGAATTTAGCCGAAAGTTTGTTCCAACACAACGACCACCAGCGAGTTTAAGAAACATCCGGGAACTTCCCACTTTAAAACGGTGAGCCATAGCGATAGTCGATTGATTTGGGTCACGTCGGGCCAAAACATCGGGCCAATTCTTCTTCGAAGAAGTGATCGGCGGCACGCCGCTCGACGCACCACTTGAAGACGAAACTATTGATGCAATCGCTGGATTCGACTACGTGTGGAACGAGGGGAGATTTACAGCATCGCAATCCGGGTTTCAGGCGGTCCACAGCCTAACTTCTGATAACCGTCCTAAATTTCGCAAGTTCGATTTGAAGCCGTGAAGTCGGTTAATCCAATTTTTGGTTCTGATTTTTTGATCGAGTTTGGGTCTGATTCGTTTCCCCGAATGTCAGAACGAGATACCTGCCTTGTTGAGCATTGCTTTGGCGCGTTTGCTTAATGGAATACCCAAGCGGCGGCAGGGGCGAAAGTCTTCTTCGAGGTATTTCTTCTTCAAGACCATTGAACGGAACTCGATCAGATACTCGACCCTTCGAGATAACGGATTGTATGTAACCTCGGCCAATGTGCCAATGAAAGGTTGCTGAGTCCCATTTTTGCCAAGGACTTCAACACGATCGCCGACCTTGTATCCCGATTCTTTGACTTGCAACCACATCGCGGGCAAGACTCGAATCGAAACGTCGCCGTAACTGATCAAGGAATAGCCTTCGCGCTGGTCGTGAGGATCTTCGCAATCCTGCAGTTGAAAGATCCGTCCGCCGGGAAGCATCTTTGTGGCAAGCTCCATGTCTTCGGGGTGAATCCATTCTTCGGCCGGTTGCTCTGGCCAATGAAGAAAGACTCCGTGACGCGGCAGCATGTTGATAGATTTTTCGTAGTTGAGCGACTCGCCCGTCACGCGTCCCGATGCCAAGGCACTGCTGAAATCATCCAGCAGCCGTTGAGTTTCCGCTTCATCCACCTGTTTAGGTTCCATGGTCCAATCCCTAGAAGTAAAAGAGTCAGGACTTGCACGTCGGACAACCCGTACGACGTGTCATCACAGCGCGTTTTGGATGCCACACTCGGGGCAACTTGCCTACTGGATGCGAATTCCAGCCGTTTCATTGTATGATAGTAAGTTGTCTGGATACGCTCAAGAAAAATGAGACAGCTTAAAAGGCTTCCTTCCAATTTTTGCCGTTTCCCGCAATAACTGATTCCAATCTCAACAGTCTCTTATTTGATTCGCGTGTCCGGTCCATCAACTTCCAGCCATTGTTCTGAACCACCGGCGCGAGAAATATCGCCGCCGGGACCTACGGTACGGTACAGCGCGCAATCTGAAATTCGCAATCCCGTCAAACTGTTTGCCGACATGTGGGCCGACACATGGAACGGACGTGAGTTGGCGTGGCGCTTGTTTCTGAGAAATATTCGCGGGCTATATCGCCAAACGTTGTTGGGGTTGTTCTGGGCATTTCTTCCCCCGGTTGCGAACACGGCAATCTGGATTTTTCTGCGCGAGCAAGGCGTCTTCAACATTGGAGACATGCAGGTCAACGAGACCTTGTATATCCTAACCGGCATGATCCTCTGGCAAGCGTTCGGCGACTCAATTCAGATGCCGCTCAATGTATTAAATAAGAACCGAAACATGTTGTCGAAGCTTCGTTTCTCGCGCGAGGCTTTACTGCTGGTCGGCCTGGGCGAAATTGTTTTTGATCTGCTAGTCCGCGCCCTACTGCTGGCTTTGGCGATGGCGTGGTTTGGCGTCGCACCGTCGATTGCCGCGTTGGGAGCTGTCGCGACCGTTGTGATGATGATCGCGTTAGGTTCCACGTTGGGGATATTGCTGATGCCTCTCGGATCGCTGTATCAAGACGTTGGAAGATTGCTGGCGATGGTTGTGCCTTTCTGGATGATCCTGACACCAATAATCTACCCAACGCCAACCGCATTCCCCGGAACGCTGCTGAATTGGATTAATCCGGCCAGCCCGTTCCTTATTCTCTCCCGAGATCTGTTGTTGATGGGGCAGAGCGACATGTGGTTGCCGGCAATTGTCTGGGGACTGATCACGATTCCCTTGGCCGCGTTTGGGCTTATCATATTTCGCATTTCCATACCAGTATTGGTAGAGCGCATGAATACATAGCAAGCGCAAAACCGAACACCGAACACCGAACACCGAACACCGAAAACCGAACACCGAAAACCGAACACCGAAATCTGTAAACCTTTGTACCATTCTTCTACCAATTCGCCCGATGTTATTCTCGACGTCAATCACGTCTGGAAGATCTATTGCCGTAACTTGAAGCGCTCGATGCGTTACGGGTTGGTGGATCTAGGGCGTGAGATCGTTGGCGGCGGCCGCGATCGAACATCGGAAGACCTACGTCCGGGAGAGTTTTTCGCGGTCAAAGACGCAAGCTTCCAAGTCCGCGCCGGCGAGTGTGTGGGGCTGTTGGGGCCCAATGGTGCCGGCAAAAGCACGATGCTAAAAATGATCAATGGCCTGATCCTACCCAACGCAGGCTGTATCACGATCAATGGAAACGTTGGCGCTATGATCGAACTGGGCACCGGATTCAACCCAGTGTTGTCAGGCCGCGAAAACATCTACATCAATGCCGCGGTCCTTGGGTTAGGAAAGAAAGAGGTCGACCGCTGCATGGAAAGCATTGTTGAATTCGCGGAGCTTGCCCATGTGATCGACGAACCGGTAAAGACTTACAGTTCTGGGATGAAGATGCGGCTAGGATTTTCGATTGGAGCAAACCTGCGGCCGCAACTACTGTTGATCGACGAAGTACTTGCCGTGGGTGACGTCGCCTTTCGGATGAAGTGTTTCGCTCATCTACGCGAGTTGGTCAAAAGTGGCATCTCGATCATTCTTGTTACGCATGCCGTCAGCATGCTCAATCGAGTCGCCAATCGCGCGATCGTGTTTGGCGATGGGAATATTATCCACGACGGCGATTTGGAAACGGGATGTACCGTCTACGAAGAAACGATGGGAGCATCAGATCGAGTGAAACACGCTGCTGATCCCGAACCGGCGACCAAGGCGCGGATCATCAAAGCGGAAGTCGTCGATGAAAGTGGCGAGTTGTGCAAGGAATTTCAAACGGGGGAAACCGTACGCGTGAAGGTTACGTTGACGGCAACGGAATCGCTGGACCGCATGAACCTGTTCGCAGCCTTGTGCTCGCCGGTGCACGGCAGAGTAGCTGCGGTATCGACCGCGTCGCACGAGATTGATTTTTCGATCCGTAAAGACAAAACGGTATGTGTGACGTTGATTTTTGAGAAAATCCCGCTGTTGCTAGGGGCTTTTCACTTCAACATTTCTCTGTACGGTCCTACGTCACTAGATTTCTATCACCGCGCCAGCGGTATCGGAAATTTCCGCATCGTTGGCCCGCCTATTCGTAGCGACGGACGCGGCATCGAAGGAATCACAAAGCTACCGTACCGCTGGACGATTGAAGACTGACGATGCCCCCTGCATCTACTGGATTTGCCAGCTTCGCGTTGCAAATAAAAAGGAGGACTGCCAACGAATGCCAGTCCCCCAATAAGCTACAGTTGTCACGCTCAGGCAACGTCCTAATTAACTAGATTGCGTCGACGACGAGTCGCCACTCCTCCAACGCCCAAGACGATCAACGCCAGAGAAGACGGTTCTGGCACCGCAGTCACTGTAATGCGAAAGATTGGATCACTCAGATTTGCAGTATCGACGGTCGTTCCCGCGCCAGTTGCAGTTCCGTTGAACGCGGCGAGTCCTGTATGCAAAGTGATGTTTTCATTTGTGTCAGTGGAAGTTCCACCGAGCGCTGAAAACGGAGCACCGAGGCCATCGTTGAGTTCACTTCCTGAGTCCCACAATTGGGCAAAGGACAATGTTATCGGACCTCCGAACGAGAAATCCCCAGACGCGTCAAGAACCTCGATGCCTGTTGGGTTGTCGTTGGCAAAGAAACCATCATTGGTTGGCAGTAGCATGGAAGCGAAGCTCAAGTACCGATCAGACGCTCCCAGATTGAGCACCCCAGAGGAAATGCTCTCACCAGGATCAACCAAAGGCGGTGGATTGAATCCGGCAGTACCGAAAAGCAATCCGTCAACTCCGGTTCCCGCTGTGCCAGCGAAGTCAGAAACAATTCCGCTCGCATCCCCATTTTCGGCGAGGCTCTCAAGCGCGCTTGACGCCTGTGTTCCTGCGTCAAATAGGTCGAAGCTACCGTCGTGAAAGCCAAACCATACAGGTGTGAAGTAAAACCCATTGGAGGGCTGAAGATTTTCTACAGTCACCTGAACCTGCTGCTGAGCTTGCAGGTTTGTGACGAGGGTTAGGCACGCAGCCAGAGCTACAAAAAAACTACATCGCATTTGTTCGATCCTCGGGGGAATTTGGGTCAAAAAAAATTAGTCGCGTTTGTCAGAAGGCTAGCGCGTTAAAAAACATTGAAGACGGACAACGAACATCAGCCCCCTTCAAAGGAGGGGCCTGAATAAACGACCGTCTCCAAATGGCCTGCTTAGAAATGCAAAATTTATCTTAGTCAAGTGGTGTCATCAGCCTACTGTGATCTCACCGATTTATCTCGTTTTGTTGAAATAGTGAGCGACAACTCACGAATGTCAAGGCAGGACAGCGAAATCTGTGAAGCAGGACACAATCGAGTCGTCGCGCAAAATCGGGAACAGTGGATCGTCAGGAATGAAACTTAGTGTTGGCATCAGACGGCTTGCGCCGTTCCGCTATAAGTTTTTATCGGCAGTGCCATTGGACTGACGCAACCGGCATTTCGTGTGCTGGCCTCCAACTCCTCCGACCTGAAGTAAGTGCCATTGGGCGCAAGCAGTCCGGTTTGGTAAACCCAAACATTAAATCGAGACAAACCACTTGACGCCCAAACGTCAAACAATCGTAATCCTAATTCCAAATCTGGACGAAGCACTGATGTTGATTGGGAAAACCAGTTCTGGAACTTGCGCAATAAAAAACGCCGACCAAATTGATCGGCGCTAGTGTATCCCTGACACCGAAACAGCAAGCCACTTCGGTGTCAGTGAAAGCTCAGCCGTGAGCACCTGATGAAACGATTGACCCAGAAACCATTTCAACAGGCAAAAATGCTCTTCCCCAGGAGGGAGGATCAGTGAGCGAGTCCCGCGATTCTCTCACTTACGACCGAACTTAAGGTGTTTTACGTTTGGGATTGCGTTCTAGACTGGAGACCTCAAGTCCACTTTTTGAGTCGTTCAAGTGGCCTCACTTGAAAAACTTAGGATTACAAATACAGGCGAAACACGACCAGAACAATACTGATTTGAAGCAACGATGAAACTTCGCTAGCGTCCCTGCAAGCATCAACGCAGTAGCGGCCTACACCCTGTTCAAGAGGCCTTTGATAGGCAAAATGGGTAACGCTTGCTGTCACTTCTCCCTTGGAGCTATCGTTTTCGATGAAAGTATTGATCACTAACGACGACGGATTCTTTGCGCGCGGACTGAAAACGCTGGCTCGACACATCGGAGAGAATCACGAAGTCTTTGTTGTCGCACCACAAACCGAGCAATCGGGCATCAGTCAAGCGATCACCTTTTTGCGGCCGCTCAACCCGAACCACGTCTACAACAAGCAACAGCAATGCACCGGCTACAGCGTCAACGGCACGCCCGCAGATTGCGTCAAACTGGGCATCCACGAGCTGGCACCTTGGAAACCGGATCTGATCGTCAGTGGGATCAATTTTGGACTTAATGTTGGAATCAATGTCAATCATTCCGGAACCGTCGGCGGCGCGTTTGCTGGTTCGATGTTTGGCATTCCATCGGTTTCTATCAGCGTCGAAGGAACCGAAAATGCTAACTTTGACCTCGCTGCCGAAATCGCGTGGTCGATCGTTGAGAAAATTGAGTGGGACAAATTGCCGACAAAATCAGTCGTCAACATCAACGTTCCGCGACAGGTGCAGTCAGCCGACATCGCACCTGTTTTTGTCCCCGTAGAAACAAACCCGCTGGGCTATCATTTTCAAAAAGGCGTTGATCCCAAGAACCGACATTTCTTTTGGGCCACTAACGCGCCAGCGCCAGAGCCTTCGTCGTTTCTGACCGATACTCAAGCGGCATTTCAAGGGCGTGTCACGGTCTCAACGCTGTCCTATGACCCCAACAACGCGCCCGCGCTCAATGCGTTATCCAATCAGTTCAAATAAATTAAACCTACCCGTCCCATGAATCAAACTGAATCAAATCGTTCTTCTGACGGAGGCACCAGCGCTGTCATTGGCGTCGTTACGGTTTCCGACAGAGCCAGTCGAGGCGAATACAAAGACCTCGGTGGCCCAGCGGTGATGAAGTATTTACAAGAGGTCCTGACGTCCCCTTGGAGCGGCGCCCAGAAAATCATCAGCGACGATCAATCCCTGATCGAAGAAACGATTGTCGACATGGCCGACAATCAGGGCTGTTGTTTAATCGTAACAACAGGCGGGACCGGGCCGGCGGTGCGCGACGTCACGCCAGAAGCCACCGAAGCCGTTTGC
>CALKXO010000177.1 GCA_938003615.1 uncultured Pirellulaceae bacterium
TTAAATCGAATCCATTAACGCTGACGCTGTGCCCGTCACTTCGCAATGTTGCTTGGTGGTTTTCAAAATCGAAATGGTCATCGCCATCGGTTCCAGCCAAATATGCGATGTCGTGTCCGCCCCCAGCGTTAACACTCAGATTCTCAAACGAACTAACGTAGTTGAGAAAACGCTGACCAACTAACGAAGCAGAACCATTTCGGCTGTAGAGAGTATCGTTGCCATCTGATCCGGTTAGAGAAACGGTGTCTCCACTTCCCGCGCCAATGACATTGATTCTTCCAAACCCCGTGATATCGACTTGGCGGTTCCCTTGAACCAAAGTCGCGTCAGCTTGATCAACATCAAACTGCTCTGCCAAATCGGTGCCGCTGAGATTGGCGTGATCTGCTCCGCCGCCACCATTCACACTCACTGCCTCGAATCCCTCCGTCAGGACGCGGTGGCTGTCACTCTTAAGCCAGCTGGTTTGTTTGTATTCTGCAAACACGTCATTTCCTTCAGTCCCATTGAGTTGGACCGAGTCGTTCCCAGCGCCTGCATTTGCATTGATTTGACCGAAGTGACCAGCATTGGCCTCGAACTCATCATTGGTCAATTGGACGCTTTGCGCTCCAACAACCAGGCTGTCGTCACCTTCACTGCCCTGAATCTTGAGGCTGTCGTCGCCAGTGCCATTGTTGATATTGGCTCGGCCAACGTCGCGCGCATTAAGTTCAAACAACTGGTTCAGGATCTCGATTTTGCGATGCTTAATCGTGACCGCATCATCGGAGCTCGCCAACGTCACCGTCAGATCGTCATTGCCGCCGTTGCCGGAGTAGTCGATCTGCTGGATCTTCGCCAACGAAAACTCTGACGACCGACCATTCAATCGAACCGTCAGCGTATTGTCCGGCTCGTTGACGCTTAACGAAACAATGTCGTCGACCGTAGAACCCTCAATTGCCAGAACGCCATCGGCCAAAGAGACGCCCGCGCTATCAGCGGCTGTCGCCTCGGCTTGCTCGGTGGGTTGCGTCGGTGGCTCAGTTTCGGTGGGCGACGCTGCTTCGGTTGGCTCCGAAGGTTGAGGCTCAGCCGGCGTCGTATTAGGGCCGTTGAGCACTGATTCAATGGCGGCTTGCAGGTTCACTTGAGCATAAGTGTTACCCGTAACTGTATCGAAGACTTGGTCGGCCGTGTTTCGCAATTGTTCATAAAGGAGATCTTGATCGATGTCCTCCACTCCAGCGATCTCGTTGGCCTGTCGTAGCAGAGCGCTCGCCCCCGCTACGTAGGGTGCCGACATGCTGGTTCCCGACGAACCAACAAACGGATCGGCTTTCGCTCCATAGAACAAATGAGACGGAACGGTGCTGGTGATACTTTGCCCCGGTGCGGTCAATACGTGTGACGCTCTTTGGCTGAAATCGCTCAAGGCGCCGGACGCAGTATGACTGGCGACCGGCACGACGGACGAGCTGCTCGCCGGATATGCCAATTGCGAACTGTAATTTTCATCAAAGTGATTACCTGCAGCGACGCTAATGAAGATGCCGTCCTCTTTCAATTGAGCCAATTCATCTTCGAGAATCTGTTGATAGGACTCGTCCGGCGTAGTCCCCAAGGACAGATTGACGGTCGTGATAGGATTTTCGAAATCGTGCTGGTGATCGTGAACCCACTGTAAAGCCTGTTCAACCCACTCGAGTTCGTTTCGACCTGCGTCATCGAACACGCGCAAAGCAACTAGATCCGCACCGGGAGCGAGTCCAGTGTATTTGAGGTCGGTGCTTCCGATGATTCCAGCGACGTGCGTACCATGAAATCCGGTAGGCCCGTCATCGTACGGGTTGTTATCGTTTTCTGCGAAGTCGTATCCGCCGACGACTCGGTGACCTTCGCCATAGCCGCCACCAAGTGCTACATGGTCAAAGGCAATCCCTGTATCGATCACGGCGATGGTTTGCCCGGTGCCGTCGAGTCCGTATTGTTGCGCAAGCTGTGCGGCGGCTGTCGTCGGGGAGAGCGCGCTGTTGGCTTGATTGTTCAACGCCGAAACGATGGCAGTCGGAGCAACGCCTTCGGGATGGACCGGCTGAACGTCAGCATCGGGCAGTACGCTGGCGACCGCTTGAGCCGACATCACGATACGGCTTTCGAATTCTTCGAAACGTCCGATTCGGTTAACGTTTCTGCTGTAATCGTCTTTTGATTTTGATGACATGTTGTTTTGCGCGCAGCACGGGACAGTCAACCCTTCAAGTGGCAACGACAAACGCCGATAGCCGTGGGCTGAACCATCGTGGTTAGGGAAGCGCCAAGATCCATTGGGCGCGGAGAGCAAACATGCAATCAGGGATGACTGCAAATGCGTCGAAGCGGAAACTCGTTTTCAATGCCAGCGCGTGGGGACTTGCTGGCAAACGGAATCCTTCAGGGCATTCGCCGTCAGGGGTAGCCGATCATCCGAGATCAGACTCGATTGCCGCCAACTGTACGTTTCGCCGACCAACATGGGTTTAAGAAAGCCGCTATTCTGGGGGCGACTGGTGCACAAAGTAAACCTGTAACGATTAGGCAAACTTAAACGTCTGGGGCGGGCAGCCCAACGCCGCAAAGTTCACTTGCCGCTTGATGCCTGAGTCAATTCTACCGGTTATGCGGTCGATCATTATGAACAGGCGAACTCGTCTAGGTTTCTGGACTGGTGTCTGCTGTTTTCTCGCCATCGTTGACCCGAGGACTGTTCTGTGAAGCCCATCTCTTCTTTTCGCTTTTTCAAGATGACTTGGTTGGACAAACCTGTCTCAGACCGAGCCGTTTACAAACTAATTAAGCAACGTCAGATTCGTTCGATCGTCGAAATAGGACTTGGTGACGGCAAGCGTTGTGAAAACTTGATTGCTGTTGCGCAGAGGTTTTCCGAAGAAAAAGTTCGTTACACGGGAGTCGACCTGTTCGATTCAAGTGAATCGTCTTCGCCCCTAAAGTTGATCGAGATGCACCGCCGGCTCAAAGGCATTGATGCCAAGACGCAGCTGGTTCCAGGAGATATCGGGTCTGCCTTGCCGCGTATCGCGAATTCTCACTTACGAACCGATTTGATCCTGATTTCGTCGGGATATGATCGCGAACAATTTTCGATGGTGAAATCATTCTTGCCGCGTATGCTTCACCCCAGTTCGTTGGTGCTGATTCAGAACAAGGAAGACGGCGCGTTCAAGAAGCTCAGTCGCCTAGAGATTGAAAAATCCGTCAATGGATCGCAGGAAATCCGCAAGGCCGCCTAATCCACGGAGCTTCGGAGCTTCCGTAGCCGAAGTCACGTTTACCGAATTCACCGTAGCTCAAGTCACCGTAGGCCTTTGACGCCTTTGACATCGCGCAAAAAAACACGACCAGCTTTTTGGTGCTGATCGTGTTTGCGTGTGCACTCCGCAGCTTAACGCCACGATGGTACACGAAACTATTTTGGTTGTGGCGAGATTCAACCGCCTTGCCGTTATAACATCGGCGTTTGTGTCGATTCTTTCAACGAAAAACTTCGACGGCCTACAACCGTTGCCGTCAGCACAACATCACCTGATGATCTCGATGGTGCCCAGTCAACGTTACCGTCCGCAAACGGCGTGATTGCGACTACAATGTTCCAACTGGCGCATTGATTCAACTGGCCCTCCACTTTGGCCAAACGATCACCGCCAAACGATTACTGAAAGGCTCCGATGTCATCTGAACCAACCAGCAAACCGGCAACGCCCGCGCGGGCAGATGGATCGATACGCGACAAAATGGCGGAGACGCTACGTTTAGAAGCATCGATGATTGTCGCTGCCAGCGCGCGTCTGACCGACAACTGCGACGAGATCGTCAATCTATTGGGCGCTTGCGGTGGCCGAATCCTGTTAACTGGCATGGGCAAAACTGGCTTCGTTGCACGCAAGGCTGCCGCAACACTGTGCAGCACGGGAGCTCCCGCGATTTTTCTCCATCCGTCAGAAGCCGTGCACGGTGACCTTGGCGTCGTCTCGCAACAAGACGTCTTGGTCGCCATGTCCAACAGTGGAGAAACCGAGGAGATCCTAAAGCTGATCGAATTCATGGGCCGCAATGGTGTTCCCGTCATTGGCTTGACAGGAAATTTAAACTCGACGCTGGCCTGTCATAGCAATTTTGTCATCGACTGCCACGTCGCGCGAGAGGCGGACCAGCTTTCTCTTGCTCCCACATGCAGCACGACGCTGATGCTGGCCATCAGTGACGCGTTGGCGATCGCAGTGATGGAACAGCGCGGATTCACGGCTGAGGAATTTGCCCAATACCACCCCGGGGGTTCGTTAGGAAAGAAACTACTGTTGAAGGTCAGCGATGTGATGCACGTCGCTCCAGCGATTCCCGTTACCAATCAATCGGTGACGTTACGGGACGCGATCGAAATGGTCAGCCACCGCAAATTAGGCTGTTTGTTCTTGACCGACCGCGACGGCAATTTATCAGGCGTGTTAACCGATGGCGATTTACGGCGTTGTTTCCAGTCGTGGAAGGGCAGCCTCGACCAACTGATGGATTCCGCCGCCGCGACTGTCATGACAAAATCGCCGTTGACGATCCCCAGCCACCAGTTAGCGGCAGTTGGGTTGCGTACCATGGAGGAGCGTCAGATCACGGTGTTGCCGGTGATCGATGACGGGAAACTGGTCGGCGCTGTGCACCTCCACGATTTGATCAAAGCGGGACTTGCTTAAAGAATCCCAAGTGATTCGGCAGCTCCAAAACAAGGCTGGCCAAAACCAGTGACGCCGCTTTCATCGGGCACTATCGAATTGGGGCTTTAACGCATTGCACACGATCCTGAGAGGGCACAAGATCCGCAGCCCGACGACTTGCAACTGCTCTCTTGAGTTCCGCAAGTTGGGCCGCAACCCTGCGAGAGCGATTCGGCAAATTTTCTGAATTTGACTTTCCGATCGTAGACGTTGGCCAGTTCTTCGGTCAGCGCTTCAATGCGTGCATCGGTTTCTCCAAGAAAGTAGAAGAAGAGCGATTCGCCATCGAATAGATGCTCAACGTCAACCAACGTAACCGGCAGCCCCCGTTGGGCCAGCAATGCTCTACAAGCCTCGAAAGCGCGATCACGAAAACGATCAAGACGCTCGATGATCATCTCGTCATCCGGTGTCGTTCTACGAAGTAGGCCTCCATCACAGGCCAAGTTAGAAACACCGTCTTTGGAGGAACTCGCTGAATCTTGGTGACCAAGATCGCAGACCACCGTTCCCCATTCTAAACCTCGACGCGTCCGACAGATCACGCGCTGATCGCGCGTATAGGTTCTAAAATCAGTGGCCTCGAAAGTGCCAAGGACGCCCATCAGACCGGTTTTTACAAAGTGAAGAGCGCCCACGAGCCTATGAGTTTCTTGAAGAAGATGTGAAGCGCCAATCTTAACAGACTCTCACGAGGTAAAAAAGAAGGAGAGCCGTGACTAGGTCGCGACTCTCCAACTTCCACCATTGACCACCAAA
>CALKXO010000178.1 GCA_938003615.1 uncultured Pirellulaceae bacterium
TTGTTCTGCCACAACGCTGGCACACTTTTCGCAAAATCGGGGAGCTGAGCAAGACTTGGGTCAATCATTGCGATTACCGGTGAATGCGTTAAGAAACGTTCGAAATCCTCTTCAAACGCCATTCGGCCCTCATCCGACACAAGGTCTTTCGGTTCAACTAGGAGTACAACAATTTGACAATTTGGTAGATGGGCGAGCACGCTTTGGCAATACATCCCTTCTTCCATAATTGGACCAATCTGATCCTTTTGGACAACAATTATAGGGCCTTCGTCGTCTATGCTGCCCTTCCCTGGATCACTGATCCACTTTCGGCCACCGATGATTCCAATTCGGCCGGACGTCTCACTTAGGCCCGATTTTTTAAGCCAATTGGATAACTCTGAGAACATGGGCGGTGCCGCAGACTGTACCTTGTTGGAATTAGCCTGAGCGAACGCTGACGCAGGCAGACATGCCGCGAATGTCGCAATCACTAAGGCGAGGAGCTTGTTTGAAGGCATGGGAGGCACCTTGTGTCCGAGTGCGGAGGCTACGATTAAAATTTGCCCAACTTCTGAATACGAGTCAACAAATCCGTCACTTTAATCCCCGGCGTGTTCGTGGTCGCCGCCGGATCGAGGTAAGGCTGTAGATATCGACTGACAAAATCTAAGCGATCAGTAAGAGAATAGTATGGTTCATCATTACCGCTTCCTGTCAAAGTGTTTTCAGAAACTCAATTAATTGCAACTTGAACTCAATAGACAAGGTTGTTCCGTAGGCGTGGCCCTGGTTGCTGTTGCCGGGGTTGTTAGGTTGCGAGGTGTTGAACTGGAATGGGCCGACGTCTTGGTAGCCGAGAGTGCTTGGGTCGAAGTTCGTGGTGCCGACTCGGAAGCTCTCTTTGCGATCGTCTGGTGCGGTCAGAAGCTCTAGCATGTTCAGGACTGAGCCGTTGTGGAGGTAGGGAGCGGTGCTCCAAACACCGTTGAGCGGACGGGCTTTGTATCGCAGCAACGTCTCGCGCTCGGCAACCGCCGAAAATGTCATCGCGTCGGCGGAGTGCTCGTCGTCGATGCCTAATTCATCGCGCCAAGGGACGAAAGAGCGGGTGATACTATTGAAGACGATATGTGAAAGAATGTCGCGAGCCGGAACAACGGACAATGGATTCGCGTCGAAACGGCCTCGGAATGGGAGGGTCATGTTGCGGCCTGCTAAGCGACCGATTTTTGCTTGGCGTTCATTCCAGTTGGTGGCCATGAGTGGATCAGTCCCTAAGGTTCCTGAAGGACCGAATACATCGTTGATCGGAACAAGAACATCGTTCGCTTGACGACGTGGGTCGTCACGATCGATGATCGCGTGACACTGAATGCAATTGGCTCGGTAAACAGATTCGCCTGCCGCTGCTTTCGTTTGATCGATTGCTCCGAATTCGTCTGGCCATTTGGGGGACCAAAGTTTCGTCACGAGTTCTTCCGCCCGTTTGAGTGTTTGAAAATTGATCGATGAGTCATAGCCGACGTTGGTGCCTTCCGTCTCGACAAGACCGAAAACCCCGACGACTTGCCCCGCATTACGTCCAAGCGGGCCGAAACGCGAGGTGTTATCAACCGCTCCGTTCCACTGGACATGAACGTGTTGCGGCGCGTCCCAAATTGCTGGATAGTTGACAGGCGCGTTGGCGCGGCGAGCGTTCTCAGGTGCATCCAAGTGCTCGGCACAGGCCTGGTTAAGAATGCCTCCAAGCGCATCAAGTCGGGAAAAACCATAACGAACGTTCCCAGTCGCCGCGTCGCGATCAGCATCAGAACTGAAAGCCTTGCCGAAATCGTTAAAGTCGTTGTAACGTTGGCGTCGGTCTAGTTCCTTGCCAAGCACGTCGTAGATAGCCTTTGTTTGAGCGATTGAAAGCGACGTTCCACCTGTTAGTCGCCGGACAAGACGACCGAACTTTGTGCTCTGGTCGAGAGGAACTTGTGCATTTGACCGTATCTGGTCGAACTGATCCTGATCTCGAATGAACTCTGGAGCATCCTGTAAAGTAAGACGGATCGTCCGCACCAGCTCGTGAAGCCAGCTTTGAAGGTCGATCATGCCTTGGCTGCCATCGATCCAATATTCCTTACCGTTGAACGTTAGCTTCGACGTGTGACATGCGGAGCAATTGAGTTCAATCGCTCGTTCTCCGGTGAAGCCGACAGGGTATCCTTCAGTATTCCCTTCGTGCGGACGCCGAGGCAGGAAGCCAAAGCCAGCCAGATAGTCGGAGTCTCGAAATAGGCCAACGCCACCCGGTTGTTCAAGGGCATTGAAAAGATCACGCCGCATCAATGGCGAGCCCTGCCGCAATGAATAGAACTCAACCGATTCTGCAGGCGACCAGTTTTGCTCAAGAAAGGCAACCGGAAGATCAGACTTGGCGAACCGGTCTTGCGGCACGCTCGTGCGGCGGGAGTCCGCTAACATTGCAACATCTATGCTGGCTTTGGACGGCGACTCGCTCGCCGCGACATTCCGTGCAGTCGTACTGTTTCCCACTGCGGCCGCCGGAGCGAGGATTTCTTCGAAGTTGTCGTCTCGCACTTCGAAGTCGATCAGTAATTCACCTTCGTCTTCTGGATCTTGTGTTTGCGCCGCCATTGCACGAGATGCTCGTTCAAAAGCGTCGTCCTGAAGAGCTACCATGCGCTGGCGGCGAAGTTGCTGATTGTTCGTTGCCATTGCTTCACGCATTGTGAAGTCGTCATCGCTTTGAATCTTAAGGTCGACTGTGACCGGAAAATGGTCGGAAAGGCTCTTACGGTAGCTCATTCGTTGTGGCTGGTCATCTTCGCCCGGCACTGTGTGAACTTTAAAGGAGCCAGCGATTAGCGAGTCACTGACTGTTTTCTCTGAGCCAAACACGTGGTCGATCTGACTACCATTTACTCGCGTATGCGGATAACTACCGGAGTCATTACGAATGTGTGTAAAGCCGACTCCACTCAAGTAGTCGAACATATACTTGAAGCCGTTGCTAGTGAACGACGAATCGTTGCAATCGCCGATAATGAGGACTTCAGGTTCCTCGTTGGGCGAAGGCAAAGTGAGCTTGTCGCGAACTTTCGCGTTTTTGTAATCTCCGATCAACTTCGCAATTGCCGCCATGCGATTGTTCTTGAACGGACCCTGCTGGCTCTTTAGATGAAGGCAGATCAGCATTACATCGTTCTTCGTTATACCGCCATCACGTGCCGAAATCCAGACGATGAATGGGTCGCGATCAAGCACATCCTTGCCGGAGACTGGAAATTCCGGCGCGTCAAGACTCACGAGCTTCTTTAGTTGCACTCGGTCGGTATTGAATAGCAGGCCCAACCGCATTTTAGAGCCAGTGCGACCCAGAAAGTATTTCCAGTTACCGCCCATTTTCGATGCGACCTGATTGAGTTGCTTCGACTGCGGTTTCTCGTTGGTCGACAGCGGTGAATCTGCCTCGATTTCGGTAACCATCAACGCGTCAACTTGCAGCTCATCGCGAATGTACTCAGCCATCTCCTGTAGGTCAGATTCCGATCTTGGCGGTATGGCTAGGGGCCCCTGCAACTCAGGGAAACCACGCACAGCAGAGGCACTTAGTTTTTCAATGTTCCAAACACCCACACGCAGCCGATCTTGGGCGGAGATAGGAGAGTCGAGAGTCATCGACAAGAGTAACGCAAGCGTCACCACCAATACTTTGCCAGGCGATTCACCTCCAGGTTGTTTAAACATTGTTTCTTCCTGACCAATCCATTTTTTGAATACGCTGAGGCCATGGTGCGTCTCAGAGCATGCTCGTGCAATTATTGCTTTTGTGCACCAAGCAGATGTGTGGCTGAGAATACAGGCATATTCCACTAACATGCGAATGGCAAAAACTGCGACTGAATTTCCAACTCCACTTCTTGGTTATTAGGGTATCTATATTAAGTCGAGAAGGCTGGAACCGTGTTGATCACAGGTGTTTCCAACGGCTAAGCGATTCCTTATTTGCATCCCTCGCCAACATTACAGCAATGCGACATTTAGCAAACAGTGAATCGTGTGCCGTTTCGCTCAGCCTAACGTTTGTTGAAGTGGATGCAATCAGGCAGAAAACATTTTGCAGGAAAACCTATTGCAGCGCCACAACGTCCGGCATCGATAGGAGTAAAGATTAGGTAGTGCCCGACGCGACAGCGTTTAGCTGTGGTGACTTGTTCAGGCAAACTGATCCAATGAGGCGCGGCGATTTTGTTTGGGGGATAATTGGTCTGCGGTAGTTTTGGCAGCTGTTTAGATCTTGAGACGCCGCTTACTCCACACCAATGTTGCCCAGGCTGCCCAGCTTCACGTTGTCGCAGGTCAATGTTCTCCAATCTTAAAACCACAATCTGCGACCAAACTTCAGACCGAATTTGAATGCATGCCTGCGTACTTAACAGCCACATTAGCGGTATTTGACTCGACCCATTCAGGGCGTTATGTTCGCCATAAGGTCTTTGTTTTGTTGAGTCACCATGCAGCCCCTATTTCGCTTCAGGAGTATCAAATCCAATGTCCATTCGATCAATTTCAGTCGTCGTTCTTGCTGTCAATGTTCTTTTGCTCACGGCAGCCACAAGTCTCTCTGCTCAAGACGCTTTCTATTACCACAAGGGTGAGAAGGTGCCTTTAAAGGTCAAGCCAGAAAAGAGTTATGTGCTGCTGTCAGCCCAAGTTGATCGAACGACGCTGGAGGCAGCGGCGAACTCCGGTCAAATGAACCTTCGCCGCTTTGAGGCTGTTCGACAAACGAAGGGTTTGAACTTAGCCGAAGGCGTTGCCGAACGACGCTTCAATTGGGCAATAGTCGACAATGTAAAGCCAGAAGGCGTGGCACAGTCTTTAAACTTGGCGACGGCCCAAGACGTGGTTTACCAGGCGCCGTTCTTTGAAACCAAACAAGGCAAAGAAGTAGGCTTATCCCATCTCTTGTACGTCAAACTGAAAGATGCGTCCGATGTTGAAAAGTTAAAACGGATCGCAGCGCAACACAAAGTCAGGATTGTCGGCAACAACGAACTGATGCCGCTTTGGTACACGCTGGAGTGCAACAAGGAATCAACTGGAAATGCGCTTGATATTGCCAACAAAATTTTTGAAACCAACCAGTTTGCAGTTTCTGAACCTGACTTCATGGTGGACTACCAAATCAAGAGCGCAAGCGATCCCTTGTTCGTAGATCAATGGGGGCTGAAGAACACGGGGCAGAATTCTGGAACACCTGGCATCGATATCAATCTGGGTGACGCATGGAACGTAACCGACGGTGACTCCACCGTAGTGGTTGCCGTTCTGGATCATGGTATCGATCTTTTGCATAAAGATTTGACCAACTTTTCATCAAACAGCTTTGACACGCAATCATCGACGTCGCCTAGCCAAATCCATGGGAGTCATGGAACCGCCTGCGCTGGCATTATTGGAGCAGCTCGCGACGGAAGCAACGGAGGTGTCGGGATCGCGCCGGGCGCAACTTTGATGTCAATCAGCGACACGCTAACTTTGGGCCCAAACTCGCCGCAAAAGCTGGCAACTGGAATTAGTTTTGCTTGGCAAAAAGGCGCTGCAGTGATCAGTAATTCGTGGGGGCACAATGGGTTGGCAAGCGGATTTATTGATGACGCAATTGATTCGGCGTTACTGAATGGACGCAATGGAAAAGGTACTGTCATGGTGTTTTCAGCAGGAAACGACGACGGCCCCACAATCTATCCATCCAACTCGAATCCACAAATTCTGTGTGTTGGTGCGATGAGTCCTTGCGGCGAGCGCAAGAATCCAAGCTCATGTGATGGTGAATCTTGGTGGGGAAGTTGCTTTGGAAGCGAGTTGGATATTATCGCTCCGGGGGTCAAGATTCCAACGACGGACCGAAGTGGCTCTGTTGGGTATGACAGCGGAGACTACACTAAGACATTTAATGGAACGTCATCTGCCTGCCCCCACGTTGCGGGCGTTGCCGCGTTGATCTTGTCAGTCAACCCCGAACTGACCCAGCAAGAAGTCGTCGCCGTGATCGAATCGACGGCACGAAAGGTGGGGCCTTATTCGTATCAGAACGCTCCCGGCCGGCCGCAAGGTGTTTGGCACAATGAAGTGGGCTATGGGCTGGTAGACGCTGGGGCATGCATCGCCGCCGCTCAGGCAACGATCGGAAATAGCGGCTCTCGACCCAGCGGCAGCGGACCGTCGAAGGGACAAACGAACCAAACGCAAACGCGCGGATCGAGTTTGACGACGGATTCACCAAACCTTAACCAGGTGGACTCCAAACTAATTACGCCGCAGGCCGTGGGAACAAGTTTGCTTCAGACCGTCGAAGACGAGATCGTGGAAGCAGTCATACCACCCATTTCCGTCTCTTTGAATTCGATTGCCGCTTCGACTCCACGAAGCGTTCCGGCAACAACGTTTTCCACAGATTTACGGGAGGTTAAGAATGCCACTGATCTACTTGGACTAGGGGCACCTATGCGAGTCGTTGGCGCACAGGTTTTCGACGGTTTCATGCTGACCGCTGAGACGCTGACGTTTGCACCAGGAGCCAAATTGATTTTCTCGGAACGTGCCTGCAACCAGCGAAACACGTTGATCATTGCAACGACCCAAATCATCAACGAAGATCAGAGTAATCCTGGCACGATTCTTTGGGAGCGATCGCGAACAGCTGCCAACGCAAGTTCGCTGGGTGGTGAAGGACGTCCTGGCAACAACGGCTCAGATCGCGCTGGTGGCTCCGGCGTCCAGGGATCGAATGGAGTGGTCGGTCGAGATGGTGAGCAAGGGCTTGCCGCGCCGAATTTGGTTTTGATCACAAAGTCAGCACCTGCGCCAGGTGGAATCGTCATTGATTTTCGCGGCCAGGCCGGTGGGAAGGGGGGCGTTGGGCAAAAGGGCGGTCGCGGTGGAAAAGGTGGTAGCGGAAAGCCGGCCAGCTCAAGTCTCGTTGATTGCCGGCGCGGCGCAGGCGACGGTGGCCGTGGTGGCCGTGGTGGCCGTGGCGGCCGTGGCGGTAAAGGTGGAACCGGCGGGCGTGGTGGGCAAGTTTCCATTATCACCGAAACCGGAAAGCTGTCGGCAATTTCCCAGCGTTTTAGAATCCTGACAGCTGGCGGAGCTGGTGCAGATGGCGGTTCGGGCGGGCAGGCTGGCAGCGGAGGCGATGGTGGTGCTGGCGGCCAAGAGGCGCGGCCACTTTGTCGTGGAAACGGAAGCAGTGGTTCGCGCGGCGCTGCTGGCTCTCCAGGCGAGCGCGGTTCCCGCGGCGCGACTGGCTCGGAAGGGGATGTCCTAGGTTCGGAAATGCCCGCTGCTAACTTAGGGAATCTTCTTGGAAATTAGACGTATTGACCGTTCATGCCTTTGTCATGGCCTCAGACAGACAAATACACTGAACGTTGGGAGCCAGAGGCAAACACGACGTTCGCTTTTGTTTCTGGCTCTCCCACGGAATGAGTGGGGGAAATGTAGTATCGAGCGCTTCCTCACTCGGGCAAAGCAGAATGGGACGCCCGTACCGCTCGCGTCTTTCGGCCTCAAACTGCTGCACAGGCCGAAACGACGGCGAGGCGGAATGGGCTTCAGCATCATCCATTTGTGACAGTCAGAAAATTGACGTTGGAGAACGGTACAAAATTCCATATCAACGTACAGTCTCGGCACCTCATCTGGCTCAAGCAAATACGAAGTCAACTTCGTACAAGCAAAAAGTCAAATAAAACCCCGAAGTGCGCGCCGCACTTTTCAAACGCCCAAATCAACCCGCCAAGCGCCGCACTTTTCGACCGATGTCAACATGGTTCGGCTTGTCGATGATCGAGTCCGTTTTCTCGCTCGCTTCGTTAAGCAGGCTGACATCGAACGCGCTGCGAATATCGGCAGGAGCGATGCTGGAGTCCAATGTAGATATGGCTTGGGCGTTCTAATTCCATGTTTATCTGCGGCACAGCGTCGATTTCACTCCAATTGAACACTGGACCCCGAGCGAGCAACAGCTTGATATTCTACCCGGATTGCTGAACGCTTGATCATTGGTAATGCAAGAGTTGCGAAACTAGGAAGTCAGCACAGGAGGGGCTGTTTGCGGCAAATTGATGTGTCTAGACGTAAACTTTAACGGATATCCGTGGGGAAAGACGACACTGTCTTGCAAAGCCCATCACTAAGTGGCTGTCTGAATTTGGAGAGAAAAATGTGGCATCGAGTCTTCCTTTGCGTCCTTGCACTTGCTTGCATTTCCGGATGCGCTCCGCGAACCGTCGTTCGAAAAAACCCATGCGACAATGATCGCGGAATTCGTTTCTATCGCCCGAAGCCGTATCTTCTAGTTACGCCCGGTAGCGAAATAACATCCGTCGAAGACCAAGCTAAGAAGACCATCACAACAAAGAAGGGGGTTGGCAATTCAGACCAATTCGTCACTATCAAGCTAGAGTACCTGCCTGATTTTGCTGAAGAGTATGCCATTGAGGTTAAGCCAGGCCTTGGAACGAACAATACCGTCGTCAACCTTGAAGATGGCTGGAATCTAACTACTGTCGACCAAAAGCTCGACGCCAAGTTCGATGAGAACTTAGGTGCAGTGACAGAACTGGCCAAAGTGGTTGTCGGGGGCGTTGGGAACAAAGCGACCATGTCTATTGTTGGAGGCGGCAGCGGACCCGATTTGCCGGAGCTTGTTGTATCCGCCACGGACGTTCCAATTGGTTATTACGAATCGGTTATCGGAATGCATAATGGAAAGAAGCGACTCTACGGGTGGCGATATGTTGGTTTTGCCCCCTACCTGCAATGCCCTGCAGAAGGCCGCGGAGCATCATGCCTTGACTGCAATACGGAAGGGGAAGTCTTTGGCCTTGTTTTTCGAAATGGAATCATGACATTTGCTCCACTGTCTGAATCGCGTCATTGCGAACCGGCTCTGGTGCACAAGGGAGACACGGTGGTCCAAGGCTCCTGAAGCTCACGAACGGTTGGCAGGGCAGGCATTAGCCCGTTGATCGACTTGGCCATCACGTCTTTGACCGCGGCACTATCCTCGACATCTTCCGGAGAATATGCACCTTGATGTCGAGGGTGTTGCTGGCTTTCGCGAAGGTGGTTTCACTGCAGAGATCGCCGGGTGTGCTTCTTGTCTTGAAATAGAGCGGGCGTTACAACCAAATGAAGGCTATGTTCTTGAATTCCTATTTTCTGTCCAGCGATGGATTGCAACTCACCTCTTATAAGGAAACGTCACTCGTAAATGCGAACTTTGGACAGCGTCCTGGTTGATCGGAAGAAGTTGGGTACGTTGGATTTTCCGTAAGATAAATTATCACTTTGGCCGACTTATCGCGCGGCCTCTCTATCGCCCATACCGGGAAACCAACGACCAATGGCTTCAAGCGAGTTACGTGAACGACCGTCCGTTGAAATCTTCGATGAGCACTTGTACCAACTAGATTTCAAGTAGCCTGTGGTTTAGATGAATGTTCTGGAGCATTGAGCATTTTTTGGTACTTGCTCCGAATATCACGCTCCTTTCAGATTCGCCATGTAGTTTTCATATATTTCGAGCATGCACTCAACGTACGGATGGTCCTCCGCTACCTTCGCGCCATCCGCCGTGAGCTGCCAGAAATTTCCTCCGTGTCCCCGAGTACCCGGTTTGCGGGGCGCAGGACGAGATAGAGCCCAGCCAAGATCGCGAAATACGTAAAAGTAATCTGATGGCAACGTATAAACTTCTGGCGAGAAGAACAGTTTTATTCTTGCGAAAAACTCATCTACGTCTTTGGTCAACACCGGATCGTCCGCATGTTTCAAAACCGCGTACAGACCTAAAAGAGCAATGTCTTTCTTTCGGCAGCTATTCAGATTCAAGATACAATTGCTTGTCATTGATTTTCTTCTAAGCCAATTGGCTCCCGATGGCAACCGCTTATTTCAACCTGGTTTACCGTTGCGTGGAACACAATCGTCTTCCAAAGACTTTCAATCGATTGGCTTGACTTTCCCTGTGTCGAGAAAGTACCTTTAGCCAAATGTCATTGTTAACGTGTTCATCCTGCAACGAATTTTCTGTTCTCCGGTTGTTTGCAGATGTTTCTGTGACGGTGGGAGCACTTGGGGGTTCGTGAAATAGTTTTTGATGCAAAGAGCATGAATTCCCATGAAGCAGTTTAGCCCGCGACAAATTACCCCTTTAATCAGCCAGGCCATCTTTCCTTGCAGCGGCATGAGTTTCAAAAGTGGATGAGGGTCAAAATGCCGACGGACTGTTCGACATTCTGAATGACTTGCCGCGTGGGCAGCATGCTGAGTTTGTTGGTCGGCCGCCGAACGCTCATTTCGAGTCACCAGAGAACTTGTTGGCGACGGAGTCGTTGCGCTTTGACTCGATGCAGAACCATGCGTCGAAGATCTTTCTGGGAACCCTCGGTGGAAATCTCGTCACGGGACCGCGGCTGGCTGATGGGCGGATTTCGCGTTGGGTTGAAGGTGGAGTGCCGCTCGGCGTTGGCGATGATCGGCATCAAATTACGTTCGCGGGGACTCGGGCTGGTAAGGGACGTTCGGCGTTGGTGACAAATATGGTTACCTTGCCTGCCCAAACCTCGGTTTTTTGTATCGATCCAAAAGGCGATCTGTGCAAGCTGACCGCGCGATACCGGGCGGAAGTCTTAGGGCAACGAACGGTTGTGCTCGATCCATTTGAATGCACTGGTGACCTGGCTAAGAAGTACGGAGCCTCGTTTTGTGTTATCAAGAAGCTGGTGACGTCTGATCGGAAAACGTTTGTTCCGAATGCCAAGCTGATCGGCGACTCTTTGATCGTCAACGACAACCCGTACGATCAACACTGGACGGATACTGCCAAGCAGATTGTTGCTGGGCTGGCCGCTCATGTTGCCACACACGTGAACTACGAGGGCAAACGTGATCTGGTCACGCTTTGGCAGTTGGCCAATGAACTGACGACGCCCGATCCCGATGACTCCAGTCGCTATTGGCTTGAGACCGAAATGCTGGCCAGTGATGCGGCCGATGGGATGGTGCGAGCTTCTGCACGACAGTTCTACGACCGAACCGGCGGTGAGTTTAGCTCGGTCTTGTCAAATACTCGTAAGCATTTGGACTGGATTTCGATCGGTTGTGTGCATGACGTCTTACGTGGCGACTCAATTGACTTCCGCGATTTAAAACGGGACTCGGTTTGTGTTTACCTGACGCTGCCGGCGATGCGGAAGGATGCGCTGCGCGGCTGGCTGCGTCTAGTCGTACAGTTTGCTCTGGCAGCGTTTGAAGAAGAGTCTGTTTCCAATGGACCGCAGACGGTGATGTTGCTGGACGAGTTTCACGTGTTGGGCAAGCTGTCGGTGCTGGAATCCGCGATCGCTCAACTCGCCGGACTTGGTCTAAAGCTTTGGATCGTGCTGCAGGACCTGTCCCAGTTGAAAAAGTCATACGAGAAGAACTTCGAAACCTTCATCGCCAATGCAGGCTTACTGCAGGTGTTTGGATGCGCTGACAACACGACGCTCGAATACATTTCGAAACGCCTCGGCCAGTCTGTCACTCTCACCCGCTCCACCAACTCGCCAACCTTCGAGCAAGCGACGAAACAGGCTGCCAGCGGTGAGTCATGGTCGCTGGCGAGCCACCCGCTGTTGGATGTAGAGGAACTGAGCCGCTACTTTGCCCGTGACGACAAGAAATTACGTCAACTAATTTTAAGGCCAGGCTATCGACCCGCAATTCTGCAGCGCGCGTTTTACGACAAGCACGAACTGTTTGCCGGACGTTTTGACGAGACGTTTTCTTAATGGGAAAGCTGGACATCGATTTGTGATCAACTCCATGTCTCACCTGTGCTCCAGCAGCCGCCTCATTTGTTCGTTGGTCCGCTCGGTCTCGATAGTAAATGTACGTCCGTGCCTCGACTTTTTTCATGGAAACTCCGGCTCGCATCGCTCGGTCAAAGAAGTCGGCGTCTTCGGCGTACGCCAAGTCGTGAAAGCCTCCTACTTCGCGAAAGACAGCTCGGTCAACCACGAACGTGCCGCCCAACGCGCAGCAGTCGACGTGGATTCGCTTGCTCGGGTCATCCTTGTCCACCACGAACGGATCGCCAACAACTTTGGCTCCGCCGTATAGAAACTGAACCGTTGGGTCTTGTTTCAGTTCCGCCTTTCTGACGGCGAGGTGATCGATGGCGTACTCGTCGTCGGAGTCGAGGAAGGTGATGTAACGGCCCGTTGAAATTCGAATGCCCAGGTTTCGGGCAGCGCTGGGGCCGCGATTGTTTTCGCGACGAAAATATTGAATTCCGGTTCCTGGTTTGACATATCTTGTAACCAAGTTTCGGGTTTCATCGCTGGAGCCATCGTCGACCAAAACCGCTTCCCAGTCGGATTCCGACTGGGCCAGCAGAGAGTCTAGCGGCCTTGTCAGCAACGGCCCTCGGTTGTGCGTGCAAATAATGACGCTGAACAACGGTCGTCTATTTTCCATCAGCTGGACCTTGGCTAGAACACGCCAATTCCTGTCGACTTTCAATAGAGGCCTGCAGAGGAGACTCAGCGCTCTGCAACCATTGGCACATCAGCTGCTGCAGCGATTCACAAGACTTTGCCTTTTCTGCCAGATAACGTTCGAAAATGACAGCGTTGACGCTTCGCGCCTCAGCATGACCTTCCAGCGAAGCGGCTGTGACAAAACTGATTGCCCGATGGACATCGCCATCTCTTACAGACTGCTTCGCCACTTCAAACAGTTCGGCAGCGTTGGTTCTATTTCGTTTCATCAGAGTTCCTTGCCATTGAGGTCGTTAGATAGTTAGTAGGTGCAGCGACTACAAGTAAACGGTTATTCAGGATTGCAACGGCTAAAAATGACGTCGCTGTTGCGTGGGTAGCTTTGCGACTTCTTTACGATGGCTATCCAGAAATTTGGCCAAGTCCGTTTCGTCAACGCGTTTGCAAGATCCAATTTCATAGCAGGGCAGCATGCCGTCTGAGATCAAGCGATAGACCATCGAAATGCTGATCTTCAGACTCGCGGCCGTTTCTTTGACAGTAAGTAGGTTCATGACGGACTCTCCGTTATCCTGCGTCGATATCGATCCCTGTGGCCGGTTTCGTTTTATTGGTTTGGCTGGCTCGTGAATCCACCAGCAGAATGGCCGCCGAAAAGACAGTCGCGATCTTGCGGGCGTTCTCGTTGGATGTTTCGGTCAGCGGAATGGATTTTTGGAGGGCATGCTGTCCCGCTGACATCAAACTGCCCTCCTCGTTGGGCGTCGCAACAACCGCTTCGATCAATGCGGCCTCTTCCAGTGGGCCGCGAGGCAGTTTTCGCTGTGGTTGGTCTCGCAGATAGCGATTGGCTTCGGCATCCGGCTGGATGATGAATCGTGTTTTGACAGCCAATCCCTTCCAGTGACGCCAGATCACGACGGGCTGAGTAAAGATGCGGCTACTGAAGATGATGGCGTCGGCGGTAACCCACACGCGTGTCATGGTCGGAAACAATTGCCGAGCAATCGCGCCTCGCAACGCGGTTCGAGTAACGTAGCTGGCAATCGGAAACAGAATGATTATCAGCCCGAGCGTCGCAAACACCCGGTACGCAGGGCCCTCGATCGGTAGCGTGTGCCAGACACCAAGCACGATGGCAATCTTTCCTGCCCAAACCAGCGCCTCTGTCAAGTAATAAGACCATTCGAAGCTGCGCCAGGTCGCGTGCCGAACGTTGACCACAGCTTTATTCTCCGCTTCGTCCCACCTAAGCGGTGGCCATGGCGGCAAGCCTGGTGAGTTCACTTGGATCATTGGTCGCCCTCCTCTCATTTCCAATCGTCCCGCGTTTCATCGAACACTCAATCCAGCCGTGGCAGCTGCGGACTTTCTGACAGATTTGTTTCGATCACGTACTCACCCAAACCAAAGCCCGCAGAAGCCATCACTTCCCTCCACAGCTTGGTTTGATCCTGAGCAACAAAGTACAGGGCCAGTCCACCCCCTTTCTTTTGATACTCCTTCAACGAGGCCAGCATCTTGTCTCCAGACGCTTTCCACGCCGCTTTATCGCTTTCGCTATCCTGCATGTCGCTTAAGATCACGGTGATCAGCCGGGTATCCTCGGTCACACCGTTCAACGAGCTCATGTAGTTGATCATCGTGCGGGTTGAATCGTAGACCTTGCTTGAGGACGGATCCGAGTTCGCTTTCAGGAACGCATTAAAGCTATCGGGCGTTTTGAACTTCCGTCGCAGCTCGTTGGGACGACCTTCGAAGATCACTACGGGCTCAGACGCACTCAGCTGTCCGATGACAACACGACACTCGGCCCCTGCTCCCGTTCTGAATAGTTCGTCCATCAATCGCAGAAACAGCCGGTGCGCCCGTTCACCCCAGGAGTCGGCATAGGAAGCCGACATGTCGACCAAAACGCCCAACGAGGTTTCAAGCTCGACCACTTCAAATGGCTTGGCCCTGGTTATTGCAACCTTCTCAACGCAGCCGCAGAATGAAGCTGCCATCAGAATCACAATTGCACTCAACAACTTACGCATGGTTTACTCCTAAACAAAATGTTTCCGGCTATGGTCATCATGCCAACAGCCAATGAGAGCGAGTCCACAGGTGAACGCGGCTGTAGCGACGATTGGAACGATTGGCGATGGCTCACCCCAGCCAGATGAAAGCGTGCTACTTAACCCGAAATAGCACACCACGGAATCGGCGGCGATCAACACCAGGCTCATGCCGGCGACGGCATAACACTTGATCGGATTCTCCTGGCTCAACTGAGAGAACGTGCGCGTCCCTTTCCATAGCTTTGCCCAGATAACGGTGACCGCGACGAACATCAGCAACGATACCGGCATCGCGATGTCCATTTTGTCCCAACCATCCCAGGCCTGAAGTTTTCCAGCCCCTGCGAAGGGCAAGCGATAGATCTTGGTCTGGAACACGCCGCCCATGGTTTCCCGGAGTCCGGCCGCCCCCACGGTGAGATATGTCAGAGCGACCAACGGCATGATGATCACGTTGAGCAACCAAAACCCCATGACGGGTTTTTTGCTGTACGCTTTTCCCAGTCGGGCCGTTGGCGGATCCCCCATTCCGGGTGAAGCCGCCTGGCCTCGCTTCATTGAGCTGAATGATTCAAACATGAACGCCTACCTCCGCCGCGGTCGACGATTTGGCTTGAATGACGCGTTCACGTTTGCGTTTGAGGACCGACAGGAATTCCTCGACATCCGCAACGACGTCATCAAGCTTGGTGCTCGATGACGGCACAATTGGCTCGACGACAAAGCGGACAACGCTTCCGCGAAATGTGAGCAAGGTGGTTTCTGGCGTCTGCGGTTCCAGGGGCATTGCTTCAACTGCTGCGACGTCAGCCGGCTCCATCTTAGATTTCGTCGTTGTTGGTGTTGGCAGATCAGTCGGTGTATCGTCCTCGGCAACCGGCGCGATTTCCGGTTCCTTGTCAGCGTCTTCCGTTGCTTCAGACGAAGGAACGTCTGGCTCGCGAAACAGGTCGATCAATTCCTTGGCGACTTTGATCGTGATCCGCTCCCCCGATCGAGCCCGGTCACAGCAGGCTGCTCGAGCTTCGTCACCAACGTTAGGGCCGCTGATCAACTTGAGGGATTCAACGCAGAACAGGTCGAGCAATTCTGGCTCGGCCATCAACGCGGGTCCGCAGTGCCGCCACACATTTTTCAATCTGAATCCCTGCGTTCGCTTCACACCCAGATCTTCCAGCAGCTTCTCCTGGAGGTCGACGCTATCGTGTTCGCCCGTTGCGATGTCGTGAAGGTGGATCACACAACCGATGGTGACGATTGTCTTCGTTCCGAGACGGCTACCATGGCGCAAGACGTAGTCGTGAATCGACTTAAGCTGTAGTTGTGTCAATTTGCATGCCGCAGCAACTTGATCAGCGGTTTCCTCCAGCGCTGCTAGTTTCACGACGGCCTCGGGGCTGCCGTCGGCCAGCATTTCATCAAAGCTAGTTGCCATTGTTTTGATCCTCGGGGGTTAGGACGTAAAAGTGAAATTGGTCGGAACTGCCGGGCGACTACGCCGATCCAGGACGGCGAAACACCGAGTACAGCGCCAGCCAGAACAGTAGCGGCAGCAGCAAGGCGCGAAACAACGAGGACGCCGCCATTAGTTGCACCAGCACGTAGGCGAAGGCAACCAAGCCGCCGATGGCCGACAAACAAGCGGTCGCCGCGATGGCGCAGAGCAGATGATTGTTGTGCCAAGTGTAGGGAGTATTGCTCACGATAAAGACTCCTAGTCAGCGATCTGGATTAGTAAACGTTGGGTTGCTTGCGGCACGAGAGGAGACTTCCGGTCAGGATGCCCACAACGACACATGCGATGAAGCCACGCAGCAACTCACTATGCTCAAACGCTGGGATGACCAACCTCTCGACGCCGAGGATAACCAGCGCTGAGGTTGCCAGGACAACAAAGCCCAGCGCGAATAAAACGAAAACTGCAGCGATAAGGTGGAGAATGAATTTCACGATTTGCTCCTATAGGACCATTCCAAGCAGCACCGACAGCGCTCCGCCGGCGAGGAAGCCGGTCACGAAACGTTTTTCGTTGGTCGTTCCGCAACCGAAGTAGCTTTGATAGCCGTCCCAAACGAAAGGCAGCATCAAAAAGAGACATGCGACGATGGTCGTCGACTGGGGCAACCCGAAGTTGAAGCCCACGAAGCTGGCGAGCAAACCGCCGGTCATGGACCCGAGGCAGCGACAGCAAATCCATGGGCACCAAGACCAGGCGGTACCGGCACGCCGGTTACACCATGGAAGGCTCATTAGCCGTACTTCGTTGTTTTCTGACCGACGATGGTTTCGGTCTTGGTGGGCGGGGTTTTGTTGACCGCCCAGCACAGACCAACGCACATCAGGAACAAGAAGAAGGCGGCAGCGCCGCCATCGCTGGCCTGGGCCAGCAAGAAAGAGTTACTCAGCATCGAAG